>NZ_CEVYAT010000018.1:0-18686 GCF_982402205.1 Parolsenella sp.
AAGTACATGCGCCCGCTCATCGACGCCGGCTACATCTACGCCGCGTGCCCGCCGATCTTTGGCATCAAGGTGCGCAAGAAGATCCACTACGTCTACCCCAACGGCCGCCAGCCCGAGGAGGAGATCCTGCGCGACACCATCCGCTCGCTGGGCTTCGACCCCGACGACGACGGTGACGGCAAGGACGACTCCGGCAAGCTCAAGAAAAAGAAGAAGGGCTACGACGTCCAGCGCTACAAGGGCCTGGGCGAGATGGACCCCAAGCAGCTTGCCTCGACGACCATGGACCCCAAGACCCGCATCCTGCAGCGCGTCACCATCGAAGACGCCGCCGCGGCCGACCGAGCCGTGCGCGAGCTCATGGGCAGCGAGGTTGGCTACCGCCGTGACTACATCGAGCGCCACGCCCACGACGCGCGCTTCCTCGACGCCTAGTCAGCGCCTGACATTTCGCAAGTTTGGTTTAGCAACGAGAAAGGCCAGAAGTGGCAGACGATAACAACACCCACGACGAGAACCAGCAGGCGGGCGACAACGCCAACCTGCCCGAGGATCTCCGTCGCCTGCTCGACCGGGCGAGTGCCGAGGACGAGGGCACCGACGTCTACGTCGAGTCTGACGACGACACCGAGGACGACGATGACGGCGAGCTCGAGGAGGAGTTTGGCAACGCCGGCCGCGGCACCGACACCGGCGAGGTCGACGAGCACGGTGGCGCGCTCCAGATCAAGGAGTTTGGCCACGAGATGCGCCAGAGCTTCATCGAGTACTCGATGTCGGTCATCACGGCCCGCGCCCTGCCCGATGTGCGCGACGGCCTGAAGCCGGTCCACCGCCGCATCCTGTACGCGATGAACGAGAGCGGCATCTTCCCCAACCGTCCGCACAAGAAGAGTGCGTGGACGGTCGGCGAGGTTATCGGCAAGTACCACCCGCACGGTGACTTCGCCGTCTATGACACGATGGTCCGTCTCGCGCAGTGGTTCTCCATGCGCACACCGCTCATTGACGGCCACGGCAACTTTGGCAACATCGACGGCGACTCGGCCGCAGCAATGCGTTACACCGAGAGCCGTCTGGCCAAGCCTGCCATGGAGCTGCTCCGTGACCTGCAGAAGGACACCGTCGACTGGCAGCCCAACTACGATGAGTCGCTCTCCGAGCCCTCCGTCCTGCCTGCGCGCTTCCCCAACCTGCTGGTCAACGGCTGCAACGGCATCGCCGTGGGCATGGCTACCAACATCCCGCCGCACAACATGGGCGAGGCCATCGAGGCCACCTGTCTGCTCATCGACAACCCCGACGCCACGACCGACGAGCTCATGCAGGTCATGCCTGGTCCCGACTTCCCGACGGGCGCCATCATCATGGGCGTCGACGGCATCCGTCAGGCCTACGAGACCGGCCGCGGCTCGCTCACCGTGCGCGCCAAGGCCCACGTCGAGACGACCAAGACCGGCCGCTCGCGCCTCGTCTTCACCGAGATGCCCTACCAGGTCAACAAGGGCACCCTGCAGGAGAAGATTGCCCAGCTCGTGAACGAGAAGCGCATTGAGGGCATCTCCGACCTGCGCGACGAGTCGAACCAGAAGGGCATCCGCCTGGTCATCGAGCTCAAGAAGGACGTCATCCCGCAGGTCGTGCTCAACAACCTGTACAAGTTCACGCAGCTCCAGACCACGTTTGGCGTCAACAACCTGGCGCTCGTCAACGGCGTGCCCAAGCTGCTGTCGCTGCGCGAGATCCTGCAGCACTACATCGACCACCAGGTCGACGTAGTGACCCGCCGCACGCGCTTTGACCTCAAGAAGGCCCAGGCCCGCGCCCACATCCTCGAGGGCTACCTCATGGCCCTCGACAACATCGACGAGGTCATCCACATCATCCGTTCGAGCCAGACCGATGCTGAGGCCAGCTCGCGCCTCGTCGAGCGCTTTGGCTTCTCGCCCGAGCAGACCCAGGCCATCCTCGAGATGCGCCTGCGCCGCCTGACTGGCCTGTCGCGCGACCAGATCCAGCAGGAGCTCGACGGCCTGCGCAAGGCCATCGCCTACTACGAGGACCTGCTCGCCAATCCCGAGAAGATCCTGGGCGTCATCAAGGACGAGATGCGCGAGATCGAGCGCAAGTTCGCCGACAAGCGCCGCACCGAGATCTCGGTCGAGGGCACCAAGGAGCTCAACGTCGAGGACCTCATCGCCGACGAGGACATGGTCATCACCGTGACGCACGCCGGCTACGTGAAGCGCACCCCGGTTGCCACCTACCGCGCGCAGAAGCGCGGCGGCAAGGGCGTCCAGGGAGTGAATCTCAAGGACGAGGACTTCGTCGAGGACCTGTTCGTGGCGAGTACGCACGACTACGTGCTGTTCTTCTCGAATAAGGGCAAGGTCTACCGCCTCAAGGTCCACGAGCTGCCGATTGGCCAGCGCACCGCCCGTGGCACCGCCATCGTGAACCTCGTGCCGTTCTCCGAGGGCGAGCACGCCACGGCCGTCATCACCTGCCGACAGTTCCCCGAGGACGAGTACCTGATGTTTGCCACGAGGAACGGCACCGTCAAGAAGACGGCCATGAGCGCCTATGACCGCACGCGCCGCGACGGCATCATCGCCATCAACCTGCGCGCCGGCGACGAAGTGGTCAACGTTCGCCGCGTCCGCGAGGGCGAGAAGGTTATCCTCGTCTCGACCGACGGCAAGGCCATCATGTTCCCCGAGAGCGATGTGCGCCCGATGGGCCGCGACACGAGCGGCGTTCGCGGCATTACCCTCAAGGGCGACGCCAAGATGCTGGGCATGGAGATCACCAACGGCAACGGCGACCTGTTCGTCATCACCGAGAAGGGCTTTGGCAAGCGCACCCCGGTTGCCGAGTATCCCGAGCACAAGCGTGGTGGCCAGGGTGTCTTCACCATCACGATGACCGCCAAGAAGGGCCAGCTCGCGGCCTGCCGCGTTGTGGGTCCGCAGCATGAGCTCATGATCGTGAGCAGTGACGGCGTCGTCATTCGCGTGAGGGCCAACGACATCTCCAAGCTCGGCCGCTCCACGCAGGGCGTCAAGGTCATGAACGTGAGCGACGCCGACACGGTCTGCGCGCTCGCCCGCATGGTGGCCGCCAAGAAGGCCGCGAAGGTCGACCCGAACCAAACCACGCTCGACCTGGCCGCGGCAGGTGCCTCGAGCGAAGAGGACCCGGTCGACATCGGTGGCGACGAGGAGATGGACGAGAGCCTCATCGACGAGTAGCCGCCGCAGGCAAGCCAGCCTTGAGGAGTGCCTCCCGGAACAATTCTGGGAGGCACTCTTTTTGTTCTGTCGTTCGTGTGTCGAATAGGGCGAGCAAAGCAGGTGGCCCCGCACCGTCTAGGTGCGGGGCCACCTGCTTGTGTGACCGCCTGCGCTAGTTTTGGCGAGGCGCCTTGAAGTCGTCGGGGGAGAGGCCCTCGACAAAGTCATGGAACTCGGCCTCCTCGCGGGAGCGCTCGTCCTTTTCGATGGCATCGAAGTCGGGCGAGCCGGCGCACTCGAGCACCTCGCGGGAGGCGAAGATGGGTTCGTCGCAGGTGATGGCCAAGGCTACGGCGTCGGAGGGGCGGGCATCGATATGATGGTGCTCGCCCGTGGCGTTCACGACGTCGAGCGTGGCAAAGAACGTGGCACCCTCGACGCGCTCGATCGTGACGCCCGCAAGGCTTGCGCCCAGCACCTCGAGCGTGCCTGCGAGCAGCATGTGCGTGGTGGGCCGCTTGATGTCATCGGTATCGATGGCCCGCGCGACGTTGGCGGCGTCGGCGGTGCCAACGCTGATGGGCAGCGTGATCTCGGTGCCAACGGCCGCGAGGTCTGCCGGATCGCTGAGATTCTCTACGTCTGAATCGTCGCTAATGGGGGCTGGCTTCAGGATGATAGCCGACGGAATGGGACCACCGCCCACGATGAGGTTCTTGAGCGTCATCTCGACCATGTCCTGCGCCTCCTTTGCGTGTCTGCCCGAATGGGGCCAAGGGTCTATCCCCCCCGTCTTATTCGGGCTAATTCCTGCTTATCGGTAGGGGTTATCCTACCCCTCTTTGGCTCTGTAGGAAAAATCGAAAATTTTTTCCAAAAAGCGGTTGCGCTTCCGAATCAGCCTGTTGTATCATAGCCAAGCGCGATGGCGAACACACCAATCGCACGTGGGCCCGTAGCTCAGTTGGTCAGAGCGTCCGGCTGATAACCGGGAGGTCACAAGTTCGAACCTTGTCGGGCCCACCACCTTTTCGCCAATAAACGCCCCAGCGTGAGCCGAGTCGCCGCTGGGGCGTTTATTACTAAAAGGGGACGTAGCTCAGTTGGGAGAGCGCGGGCTTTGCAAGCCTGAGGTCGTGGGTTCGATCCCCATCGTCTCCACCAAACTGGATTGCCGGGGGTTTCGCTCCGGCTTTTTTTGTTTTCAAATTTTCTTACCAGGCCCCCTTCAGTTACAGTGAGGTATAACGGCAATTGGACGCCCGTGAGGCGCTGGTGCGCTGTAGCCGCGTTGTCAGCTTGAACCCGCCCTCGTCCCGCGACACCCGATTAGTTTGGGACAACTGTTGCGTTTTACTGTCTCCCGATGCAAATGCTATGGGAGAAAGGCGAAAAGAGAAGAGGGGGGTCCAGGATGAGCGAGGCCAGCAAATCACACCGCACTGGCTTTCCTTATGCCGCTTCCTGGCCCCTCTTGATTGAGACGGCGGCCTTTGCGCTCTACTTCTTCACCTGGAAGCTCTGTATGGCCGTGACGCTTGCCCGTGCGCCTCGTTTGGCGGAGGTTGGCGTCCTTGGTTCTGCATATGCGCTCCTGCTGGCTTTCACGGGCCTTGGCTATGTCCTGTTCTCGATTGCCCGCTCCTATCTGCCTAGCCCAAAAGAGAAGAAGAGCTTGGCGGCAGTCGTCCTCGCGCTCTGTTTCGGTGGCTCCATCGTGATGATGACCACCCAACGCATCGAGATCCTTCTCGCTGCGAGTTGTGTGACGGTTCTTGCGCTCGGCTACACCGGCGGCGGTATTCACTACGGATTTAGCCTGGTGTCTTATGGCAGCGAATTCTCCGGCAGGGCCCTCGGAATTGGGATGGGTGCGTCTTCCCTGCTTCAATATGTTGTAGAGGCGATGGGGCTGACACCCGCTGTGTTTGTCATATGCGCGGTCTTGAGTTTGCTCACCATCATGTGGTTTGCCACGCGCCCCGCCAAGAGGTGGCGGGGCGATCAGGACTCCGCCGCGAAGCAGGCTCCCACCGTGGGGAGGCGCCCTATCGCCATCCTCGTGATCGCCGCGGTTGCCATGACCCTCGACTATGGTCTTCTCGATAGCGTTCTCGTCTGGAAGTATGCGAGTGGCGAGATCGTCACTGCGGGTCTGTCTAAGATCATCAATGCGCTGTCCCTCCCGCTTGTGGGTGCGCTCTTTGACCTAAAGAAGGGTAATCTCAGGTCCCTCATCACGGTGTGCGCGATGTTTCTCGTCGCTGTGGCAACGCCCGCTGCCGCGGAGGACGAGTGGGCGGGTGTGGCCACCGTCATGGCGGGGGTCTACGGTGCCTTCTACGTCATGTATCTCAGTGCGACCTTCATGAGAATCGCGCCGGATACGTCGCGCCCGGAGGTCATCGCGAGCGTGGGTAGAGTCGTCAGCTGCTTCATGGGTGCCGTTGGTGCGTTGTTCGCGCGGGCTTTCTTCGAGTCGCGTGGCGTGGTGGCGACGGTGGGCGTGTCGTGCCTGCTTTCGATCATCTGCCTTCTGGTCCTTCTTCGTGACATTGCCTGGGGCGTCACGAAGGGTCTGGGGGGGAGGATGGCGCGGCGTTTGGCGGTGGCCTTCCGCGGCCTTCCGGCTCGTCTCGCGAGGAGGCTCTCGATACTTATATTGAGAAGCTCGGCCTTACCGCCCGAGAGGCGGAGGTGTGTGGTCTTCTCCTTTCCACAGACCTTGGCGTTCAGGAGATAGCCGACGAGATTTTCATCTCTCGGCGCGTCGCTCAGCGACACATCGCCGCCATTTATGAGAAGGCGGAAGTGACCACGCGACTTGGTCTCTATCGCGATTTTGTCACCTGGTTTGACGAGGGTTCCAACTAATCTACCTGCGGGTATCTAAAGTTGGCACATGTGTGACCTATCAGTTTGGCTTCAGCTCCCTGACGATAAGCTCGGTTAGCTGGCTTTCGCTGGAGGAGGTCACCATGAAGCGTCTGAGGCTTTTGTTGTTGTTTGTCGCACTTCTCGTATTGGCTCCGACGACGGCGCTTGCTGCGACGGTGGGTGCCACGACGTTGGCAGACCCCTCCTCCGCGTCGACATGGCGCGACTGGGGCCTCGATAACTCGACGGAGAACGTCGGCCGCATCTGGACGGACAAGACCGTCTCCGACGGCGATATCGAGCTCACGGGCGCCGGCGGAACCATGAGGATTCAGAAGGGCGACTCGGACTTCCTGACTGTCCTCTCCGCCATCTCCTCGACCTCAAACCTGACGACGACGTCGACCACGCCGCTCGACATCGTCCTCGTCCTCGACGCCTCTGGTTCGATGGAGGACAACATGAGCGGTGGAGGGAAGAAGATTGACGCCCTGAAGGCTGCCGCGAATGCCTTCGTCGACGAGATCGCAAAGGCAAACGAGGGTATCGATGACCCGGAGATGCAGCACCGGGTTTCCGTCGTGAAGTTCGCCAGCGACAGCACCGAGCGCATCGGCAACGACTCCTTCCGTGATGGCTACTACAGATACAACTACAGTCAGCGCATGATTGGCCTCACGCCGTGCACGCAGGACGGCAAGGGCGCCATCACCTCGCAGATCAACGCGCTCGATCCTGCCGGCGCCACGCGTGCCGACTATGGCATGAGCCATGCACAGACGGTGCTGAGCGGCGCGCGCTCCGGCGCCAAGAAGGTTGTCGTGTTCTTCACCGACGGCACGCCCACCAAGCAAAATGAATTCAACTCGAGCGTCGCCAACTCTGCCGTCAGCACTGCCAAGGCGCTGAAGGACGGCGGCACGACCATCTACACCGTCGGCATCCAGAATGGCGCGAACCCCTCCGCTGACCCAACATCCATGTGGACCTCCAGGGAGAACCGCTTCCTGCATGCCGTCTCCAGCAACTACCCCTTCGCGACCGCTTACGACGAGCTCGGCTCGCGCGCGAATGACTCCGACTTCTACAAGACGGCGACGAGTGCCGCCGACCTCAAGGACGTCTTCAGTGGCATTTCCCAGGACATCGCGAAGGCCGCCGGCCACCCGACGGACGTGGTCGAGGGTGCCGAGGATACGTCCGGCTACGTTACGTTCACCGACCAGCTCGGCGACTACATGAAGGTCGATAGCTTCGAGAGCATCGTGTTCGCCAAGCAGGTCTTCTCCAATCCGACCGTCTCCACCTCCGGCAACGTCGACACCTACACGTTCCATGGCACGGCCGGTAACGTCCTGTACCCCACTGGTAACCTTGATTCCGTGCTCATTCGCGTCGAGCGCTCTGACGACGCCCGCACGGGCGACAAGGTGACCGTCTCCATCCCGGCCTCCCTCATCCCCCTTCGCCACTTCAATGTCGACGAGGACGCGGGCACGGGAGACGTGACGTTGACGTTCCCCATTCGCGTGTTCTATAACCCAAGCCTCAAGAAAGAGGCCGTCGAGCTGCTCGCGAATCCCGACGATGACATGACGGACTACATTGCCTCCCACACGGATTCCGAGGGCAAGGTCTACTTCCTCGCGAACGAATACACCGGTGGAGAGAGCGGTAACACGACCGCCTCGTTCACTCCGGCGACAGGCAACGGCTACTACTTCATCACCGAGGACACGCCCCTGTATCTTGATGCCGAGTGCACCCAGCGCGCCCGCGGGCCGCTGAGCGCCTCAACGACCTATTACTACAGCCACTCTTGGTACGAGCTTGAGGGTGGCTCGGCAACAAGGAGCTCGAGTGTTGTCTCCTTCCCTGGCAGCGTTGTCGAGGGAATCACGGGCGGCATCACGACCGATGAGTCCGGCTACCTCATTATGAGGAAAGGTTCGCGACAGCTCACCCGTATCAACGAGCTTCACACCGCCAAGGGCGGTAACCCCACCGCTACTGCCTCCACGATCATCGACCCGAGGTGGAGTGGCAAGACGATCAACGTCCTCCTTGGCAACAATGGCCGGATCTCGCTCGAGCAGCCCTCCACGCTCGCGATTTCCAAGAAGGTCGTCACTCCCGACGGCTTTGACGAGAGCTACTACAACAACCTCGACTTCGCGTTCGACATCTCGATTCCCGAAGCGGCTGGTAAGACGTTCAAGGCCGTCGTCAAGGGAACCGACGGCAAGGTTCACGGCGACGAGTCCTGGGACCTCACGCTCGACGCGACCGGCCATGCCGAGCACACGCTCAAGCACGGCGAGACTCTCTACGTGTACGGCATCCCTTCCGGCACGGCCTACTCCGTGACCGAGCGCGCCCTTGACGGCTTCGAGACCACGCCCTCCGCCCTGCGCGAGGGTGTGACCGAGGCTGGCCTCGAGTCGAAGGCGGACTTCACGAACACGTATTCCGCGACCGGCACGCTCTCCGGGCGCGACGCCCTTCTCGGCGAGAAGGTGCTCGACGGCCGCGACTGGTTCGCCAGCGACAGCTTCACGTTCATTCTCCAGGGTCTCGACGGTGCCCCCATGCCTGAAAGGTCCGAGGGTGACATCTATAGGCTGGCCGTCACGAGCCATGAGGGCACGCCCTCTGGCACTCACGTTGCCTTCAACTTCGGTGACATCGCCTACGAGAAGCCCGGTACCTATGTCTACCAGGTCTACGAGCCTGCCGAGGAAGCCGGGACGACTGGCGTCACGACGTCCCTCTCCCTCTACACCGTGACCGTGACGGTCACGGACAATCACGACGGCACGCTCGCGATTTCCTCCAAGATCACGCGCGTCCACGACGACCTTGGCTCCGACGTGGCTCCCGAGGGCGCGGCCGCAGACGTCGCCTCCTTCGTGAACGTCTTCGACGCCCCCTCGCAGGACTGGACGCCCGTCGCCATGAAGAAGCTGAACGACGCCTCTGGCGCGCTGCCTCTCCAGGCCGGCATGTTCGAGTTCACCCTGACGCCCGTCGGCGATGCTCCCATGCCCGACGGCGCGACCGAGATTGTCGGCCACAACAACGCCCATGGAGCCGTCGTCTTCAACGCCATCACTTTCAAGAACAAGGACGTGGGCAAGACCTATCAGTACAAGATCACCGAGAAGACTCCCGATGGTGCTCGTCCCGGCATGACGTATGACGGTACGGTTTGGATTGCGACCGTGACCGTGACCCATGAGACGGTTGACGGCGAGAACATCGTCAAGGTCAGCGCGTCCTATGCCCGCGACGGGGAGAGCGAAAAGGTCGAGGAGATTACGTTCGAGAACTCCTATGAGCCGAAGTCTCTCACCGAGACCGGAGTCATCAAGGGCGAGAAGCGCCTCGTTGGACGTGACATGCTCCCCACGGACGACTTCAAGTTCTCCATGAGGCTCGTCTCTGGCCCCGAGAACGGCGTCGCCTCCAAGATGAACCTCGATCACGAGACCAATGGAAACGTGGTCAGCTTCGAGTCAGGCGAGATGGCCTTCAGCAAGCCTGGCACCTATGTCTTCGAAATCCGGGAGATTGCCCCCGCCGTGGACGGCTCGGGCATCACTTGGGACCGCCATGCCGCCATCGCGACCGTTACCGTCGTCGATGACAACGGCACCCTCGTTCTCGACAACGTCTCCTATGACAACTCGACCTCTGCGGTCGATGACGACAAGAACGTCACGGACCACGCTGCCTTTACGAACGTCTACGCTCCCACTGAGGCCGCCCGCTACGCCGACGTCACCGTGAGCAAGGTCCTCACGGGCCGCTCGATGGACATGGGCATGTTCTCCTTCTCCATCACCGGCAAGGACGCCACCGCCGAGAGTGGGACCACCGCGGCGACGGCCGACGAAGCCAACGCGCTTCTCTCTGATTCCGACAAGGCCTTCTCGAACACCCAGAGGCGTGCGAGCGGCATTGCCGAAGATATGCAGAAGCTTTCCGACGTGGTCTTTGGTGCCGCGAACGCCAACAAGACCTACGCGTTTGACGTGGCGGAGGTCATCCCCGCCGACGCCGACAAGCTCCCCGGTGTCACCTATGACGGGCGCGTGCACGAACTCGTCGTCTCCGTCGTCGACAACCTCGATGGCACCATGACGGTTACGACGAAGATCGATGGCCAGGTTGTGGATGATGACAACCGCAAGATTCTGTTCGAGAACACCTACAAGGCGGCGGACGCCAACTTCGCCACGGCCGACCTCGGCCTGACGAAGGTGCTCGAGGGCGTTGACGCCTGGCGCGAGAACGACCACTTCACCTTCGTGCTCGAGGGCGTGAATGGCGCTCCCGTCCCCATGGGTGATGACGGCGCTCCTTCCACGAAGGTTATCCTCGGCCCCGACGACGTCGTTGACGGCGCAGCCCAGATCAACTTCGGAACCATCGTCTTCACGCGGGCGGGTCAGTACGATTACAGGGTCTCCGAGGAACGCGGAAACGCTGGTGGCATGAGCTATAGCGACAACGTCGCTGCCTTCCGCGTTACCGTGCGAGACAACACGGAGACCGGCGAGCTCGAGACAACCGTCAGGCTCATCTCCGGAGACAGGGAGTTCGTCAACACCTATGACTCCAGCATCCCAGCCGATCAACTCGTGAACCCACACTTCTCCAAGATTCTTGAGGGCCGCGACTGGCGGGATGGTGACGAGTTCAGCTTCACGATCAGCCCTGTGACCGACGGCGCGCCCCTCCCCGTTGATGCCAACGGCGAGGAAGCCACCTCCGTGTCCGTCCACAACGAGAGCGAGGCCGCTGACTTCGCGTTCGGCACCATCCCATTCACCTATGACATGGTGCGCGAGGGTCCCCGCACGTTCGTCTACGAGGTCCGCGAGAACGCCTCTGGCATTCCCGGCATCTCCGACGACACCCACGTTGCGACCGTGACCGTGAGGGTCTCCGACGAGGGCAACGGCACGATGAGCGCCGTCGTGACGAACGAGAACAACGTCTTCACGAACACGTATCGCTCGCAGCTTGACTACACCGCGGCTGGCGGACTGAGCGTTACGAAGAGGATGAGCGGCCGCGCGCTGACCGCGGGCGAGTTCGGGTTCGACGTCGTCGCCATCGGTGACGGTGACAAGCTCGGCATCGCCGGGCACCACACCAACGCCGAGGCGCCCGCCGTCGAAGAAGCGCTCGTGGTGAACTCCTCCACCTCCGCCCCGTTCACCCAGGAAGACGTGGGCAAGACCTACTCCTACACTATTACCGAGGCGAACGGTGGCCTTGGCGGCGTCACCTATGACGCCACGCGCTACAACGTCACCATCACCACGGCCGACGATCCCGCCACGGCTACCCTTACGGTGACGACCCACGTCACGAGCACGTCCGGAGCCGACGACACGTACGTCTATGTCGCTGGGTCTGATGCGGCCGCGGCTGCGAAGGTCACCCTCGAGAACTCCTACGCCGCTACCGGTGAGACGACGCCCATCGTGGGCACGAAGTCCATGACGAACGGTCTCATGTTCGACGGCGACTTCACCTTCCGCCTCGCCTATGGCGCGGGTAACCACGAGGTCGTCTCCGTCGCAAGGAACGCTTCCGGCCAAGTGAACTTCGGCTCCCTGTCCTACGACAGCAACAAGCTCGCCAGCCTCGTTGCTGACGGCCTTGCCACCCGTACCGGAAACACCTGGACCATCCCGTATGTCGCCTATGAGGTGACCGACGGCCTGGGTGACCGCGGCGTGACGCCTACGGCGGCGAACTTCCGTCTTACCGTGGATGTTACAGACAACGGCAACGGAAAGCTGACCTGCACGGTCAACCTCCCCGATGGCGGACTTGCGTTCCTCAACACGTACGCGACGGGAGACCCCGTTTCCATCGGACTCGCGGGCACCAAGAGCCTGAGCGTCCCCGATGGCCTTGAGGGCGCCGACATCGCCGGAAAGTTCACGTTCACCGTGGAGGGTGAGGCCGGCGCGCCCATGCCCGAGCGCACCAACACGACGAACGACGCGAACGGTAACGTCGACTTCGGTTCGATCACGTTCACGCTCGACGACCTCCTGAGGGCCCTGGGTGAGACTCGGGGCGCCGCGGACGAGGCTGGCGAGACGCAGGACGCCGCGACGGCGAACGCCCTTGAGGCCACGCCTGACGTACAGGCTGGAGAGTCTGTTGTAGCCGCGGGGAACTCCGGTGACGGAATCGAGTCCGAAGGCGCTGCTACCGAGGCGGCCCCTGAGGCCCAGGAAGAGGCTCCTGCCGCGCCCGACGCAAGCACGCCCTCTCCTTCTGCCGAGGAAACCGGCATGGCTCCCATTGCCGAGGCCGAGGTCGAGGCCATCCCCAACCACGACGCCCAGGCCGAAGTCACCACCACGGCGTCCTGGCGCGGCGCCCGCAGGCTGATGCGTGTCGTCTCCGACACGCCCGAGACGGATGGCGCCACGGCCGAGAATGACGCCACGCCCATCCGCGCGCGCTCCCACACCTACCGCTACGTCATCACCGAGAGCGGATCTGCGGCAGGCGTCACGAACGACGCCCAGTCCACGCGCGTCGTCTACATCAGGGTTACGGATGACGGCCACGGCAAGCTCACGGTCGCCCATGTCGACGCGAACGGCAACGAGCTCTCCGGCCCCGCGTTCGCCTTCACGAACTCCTATAACGTCAAGCCCACCACCTCGAGCGTCACTGATCAGATCGACGTTCACAAGACGCTGGCCGGCCGCGACCTTGCGGCAGGGGAGTTCACGTTCGAGCTCCTCGAGGACGGCAGTGTCGTCGCCACTGGCACGAACGATGCCTCTGGCAACGTGGCGCTGAGCGGCATCGAGTACGGACGTCCCGGCGTCCACCGCTACACGATTCGCGAGCGCGGTCACGGAACCGTCGAGAGCGGCGTTACGTTCAGCGACGCCTCCTACCACGTGACGACGACCGTCGTGGATAAGGGCGACGGCACCCTCGGCGTCACGCACGAGCTCAAGGACGCCCGCGAGGCGGAGTTCGTCAACGCCTACGAGGCCAGTCCCACGAAGCTTGCTCTGACCGCGACCAAGGTTCTCGAGGGAGCGGATCTCAAGGCTGGGCAGTTCACCTTCAAGCTCTCTGGTGGCGGCGTTGAGGTCACCGCGAAGAACGACGCGAACGGCCAGGTCAGGTTCGAGGAGCTCTCGTTCACCCGAGCCGGTACCTACACGTTCGCCATCACCGAGGTGAACGACGGCCAGCAGCACGTCACCTATGACGAGACGGCCCGCAAGGTCACCGTCACCGTCACCGATGACGGCAAGGGCAACCTCATCGCAAGCGTCAACCAGGATGAGGCAGGTGCTTGCGTGTTCCGCAACACGTACACCAAGCCCGTGGAGCCCGCAAAGCCCACGACGCCCATCACGCCCACGAAGTTCATTCCCCAGACGGGCGACCCCATCGAGCGCGCGCCCATCATCGTCAGCGCCGTTCTCGGCATTGCGTTCCTCGGCATCGCCCTCGTCGTGAGCAAGAGAGGCAAGCGGGGCTAGCGATTAGGGAAACCAAGCCGACGGGGGGTGCCGGTGAGGGATAAGCCCCCTGCCAAGCGGGGAGTTGCCAATCTCCTCCCTTCTACTCCCGCGAACCCCACTTGGCAATTTGGGAGCCGAGGTCCTCGTGGCCTCGGCTCCTTCCTTTTGGCGTGCCCGGCCAGCGGGCATCTCGCCCGGCGGTGCCGTCCGAGCCCGCTGCTGTCCGGCTTCCGGCTCCGCACGCACGCTTCGGGCCTTGGTTCCCCTGTGTTTGCGGCGCGAGACGGTCAATGACAGGTGAGGATGCGTTACCATCTCTTCGATATCACGGCGAAAGTGGAGGGTGAACTCATGGCGGACAATCACGGCAACGGCGGCGTTTCCGCTCAGACCGACGAGCTCGGCAGCACCCTCATGGGCGAGGCTCTCGACCGCCTCGCCGCGGGCGATGACTTCTCCGTCGTAGCCACCGCCGCGGACTCCCAGGGTCAGCGTATGACCTGCGAGTTCGATGATGATTCTGCCGAGCAGTGCCTCGAGGCCGCTCGCACGTGGGTGCGCAACGGCGCTCGCGACGAGAACAATGCTTGCGTCATCGGCAATCCCGCCTGCTACGCCATCGCCTACCTCGGCGCAGTCGCCGACGATGACGACGTCTTCCGAGATGCGCTCATCCTCGAGTTTGGCGAGCGTGGGGCCGAGTGCGGCTACTCTGCCTTCTCGCTTGTCGAGGGGATTGGCGCCGGTGATAACCTTGCCTGGAGCGATCCCGCACCCGCCGGGGAGACCCCTAGCCTCCTGTAGGGCACAGCGGCGTTCTTCGCCGCCGCCTCACCGCAAACTCAGAGCACCCGCTCCAGCGTCGCTGGAGCCTGCCAAGCCAGGGAAGAACGGTCTCAACCGTGATACCTCGATGGATGCGCTTGTGAGGAAAGCAACCTACCGTCTACCGCGCTAAACTAAGCCATTAGCCGAGAACTCGGCCCAAACATGCCATATTGCGCGTAATCCCACGCGCCGCACGAGATTGAGGATAAACATGCGCCAGGAGAACCTACGCAACATCGCCATCATCGCCCACGTCGACCATGGCAAGACGACGCTCGTGGACAAGCTCCTGCGCGCCACCGATGCCTTCCGTGCCAACCAGCAGGTCGAGGAGCGCGTGCTCGACTCCAACGACCAGGAGCGCGAGCGCGGCATCACCATTCTGGCCAAGAACATCTCCATCGAGTACAAGGACGTCAAGATCAACGTCATCGATACCCCGGGCCACGCCGACTTTGGCGGCGAGGTCGAGCGCGTGCTCAAGATGGCCGACGGTGCCCTGCTGCTCGTCGACGCCTTCGAGGGTCCCATGCCCCAGACGCGCTTCGTGCTGCGCCACGCCATCGACGCCGGCCTGTCGATTATGATCGTCGTCAACAAGATCGACCGTCCGGGTGCCAACCCCGACAAGGCCTACAACGACTGCCTCGACCTCATGGCCGACCTCGGCGCCACCGACGAGCAGCTCGAGTTCGCCATGGAGCACGTCGTCTACGCCAGCGCCATGAACGGCTTTGCCCGTCTTGACCCCAACGACGACAACGACAACATGTACCCGCTGCTCGACATGATCGTCGAGGACATGCCCGCGCCCGAGGTCGACCCCGACGGCCCGCTGGCCATGCAGTGCGTCACAATTGACCACTCCGAGTACGTGGGCCGCATCGGCATCGGCCGCATCTACTCCGGCACCATCCACGACGGCGACAAGATTCTCGTCGTGAAGAACGACGGCAGCCGCGCCAACGCCACCGTCAAGCAGCTCTTCACCTTTGACTACCTGGGTCGCAAGGAGTGCAACGAGGTTGGCGCCGGCGACATCGCCGCCGTCGTGGGCATCGACCGCACCGACATCGGCGACGTCTACACCGACCCCGAGAACCCCGTCGAGCTCGAGCCCATCGAGATCGACCCGCCGACCCTGGCCATCGTCTTCGAGGCCAGCACGAGCCCGCTCGTGGGCCGCGAGGGCGACATCGTGGGTGCCCGTCAGCTCAAGGAGCGCCTCATGACCGAGGCCGAGAACAACGTCACGATGCGCATCGAGGAGCTCCCTGACAAGACGGGCGTCGAGGTCGCCGGCCGCGGCATCCTGCACCTGTCCGTCCTCATGGAGTCCATGCGCCGCGAGGGCTTCGAGTTCCAGGTGGGCCGTCCCCGCGTCCTCATCAAGAAGGACGAGAACGGCAACCGCATCGAGCCGATCGAGCAGGCCGTCGTCGAGTGCCCGCCCGAGTACTCCGGCAAGGTCATCGAGGTCTTTGGCAACGCCTCCGGCACCATGACGAGCATGGAGCAGGGCGAGACGATCTGCCACATCGAGTTCCGCATCCCCACCCGCGGCATCATGGGCCTCAAGAACCGCATCCTCAACGTCACCCACGGCGAGGGCGTCTTCTACCACACGTTCCTCGAGTACGGTCCGTTCGTGGGCGACCTTGGCACCCGCAACAACGGCGCCATGATTTCGATGACCACTGAGAAGGCTGTCGCCTACGCCCTGGGCACCCTGCAGGAGCGCGGCCAGCTCTTCGTGGGCCCCGGCGACGAGTGCTACGAGGGCATGCTCGTGGGCGAGCGCTCCAAGCCCGGCGACATGGTCGTCAACATCGCCCGCTCCAAGCAGCTCGGCAACCAGCGCAGCTCCACGGCCGACATCGCCGTTCAGCTCACCCCGCCGCGCACCTTCACGCTCGAGGAGGCACTCGAGTACATCATGGACGACGAGCTCGTCGAGGTTACGCCCAAGAGTGTCCGCATGCGCAAGCGCATCCTCAACGCCATCGAGCGCAAGAAGGCCAACGTCCGCAACGGCCTAGTCAACAAGTAGGTTGTTCGTCGGATGACATCGCAAGCAGCAGGGCCCGTCACCTAGGTGGCGGGCCCTTTCTTGTGCGTGTCATGGTCTGCGTTACTGGCTGGTCCTCCGCGAATGCTCCTGGGCTCGCTCGGCCACGCGGCGCATGGGGGCGAGCAGCTCGTTGGTGTAGTCATGGCTGGGGGAGGAGACGAGCCCAAAGCGCAGGCTGAGGCGGCGCAGCGCCACCGTCACGAGCGTGCAGACGATGGCAACCCAGGGGTTCATGACGTGGAAGTAGCGATACAACACGAGGTAGACGAGTGAGCCACCAAGCGCGCTCACGGCATAGTAGTTCGTTGACGGCTGAAAGATCTTGGGCACGTCTCCCAAAAAGACGTCGCGCAGCATGCCGCCGCCCACGCCTGTGATGACGCCCATGAGCACGGCCTGCACACCGCCAAGCCCATACATGAGTGCCTTGTTGACGCCTGCGGCGCAAAAGAGACCAACCGAGAGGATGTCCGCCCACTCGATGGCGTTGGGGACGCGCCGCAGCGCGGTGGGAAAGTGAAAGACGATGGCGCCCGCCACCACGCACAGCACGATGGCCGCGGTGGAGTTGAGCATGTAGACGTCGCCCTCCTGCATGATGACGTCGCGGATGAGACCGCCACCCAGGCCGCAGATGAGCGATAGGGCCACGCAGCCCGTGAGGTCGAGCTGTCGCTCGATGGCAACGAGCGAGCCCGAGAGCGAGCCCACCACCACGGCCGCGAGCTCGAGCCATGCGGGCAACATGAGCACATGGGTTCCCTGGGCAAACAGTGAGATCGCATCTGGCACGGTGACTCCTCCCCAACTCTCGTGCTTGCATTATGGTCCCGCGCGGCTTCGCGGACCCTCTCAATGGGCCCTTGGGGCGAGAAAAGATTTCTCAAATTCCTCTCGCATGGTGCAATTCTTTTTGCTACCATAGTCAACGCACGTTTTTGGAGAGTTGGCCGAGTGGTCGAAGGCGCACGATTGGAAATCGTGTAGGCGTCTCAAGCGTCTCCGGGGTTCAAATCCCCGACTCTCCGCCAGAGTCTTCCGCGGCGCCCAAGCGGCGCCGCTTCCATATTCTCTGGAGAGGTGGCAGAGCGGCTGAATGCGGCGGTCTCGAAAACCGTTTAACCACTTTGTGGTTACGAGGGTTCAAATCCCTCCCTCTCCGCCAGAGCATGCAGGGCCCGGCTCGCAAGAGTCGGGCCCTTTTTCTTACCTCTCTGTTAGGGTGAACGGCGGACCCCTGCACACAAGGTCATATACACTCAAGGGGTACGTGTAGTTTGGCGCATGGAGGTTTCCATGGAAGACAAGAAGTACTTCTCGCGCTCCTGGGCGCTCATGACCAAGGAGAAGGGCTGGATCAAGCCCATCCTGCTCATGGCCCTCGCGTGCTTCGTGCCCATCGTGGGCGCACTTGGCGTTCTGGGCTATGCCTGCGAGTGGGCGAGGCTCTCTGCCTGGGGCGTTAACTCTTCGCCCAAGCAGAAGGGCGTCAAGGTTGGCGCCTGCATCGCAAGCGGCTGGCGAGCGTTCGTCGTCATTCTCGCATGGTCGCTCGTCGTGGGCATCCTTGGCGGTATCGTGAACGCCATCCTGTCATTTCTCCTGCGCGGCCTGGGTTCGACCCTCGTCACCATCGCCGAGTTCGTGCTTGCGGCCCCCATCATGGTGGCTGCGCTCCATGCCTGCGTGTACGAGAAGATTGGCGCCGGCTTCAAGGTAAGCCGCTTCGTCGAGATGATCAAGCGCGATCCCTCGGGCCTGTTCAAGACGCTGCTCATCCCCCTTGCCGAGTGGGGCATCGTTGCCGCCGCCTCGACGCTCGTGTTCTCCGTGATGATTGGCTTTGCCCTGCCCGACATCATGCGCCTTGTCTATGAGGCCCAGTACTACGGAGACTCGTACACCATGGCCTCGATCATCGCCTCCATCCTGCGCGGCGTGCTGCCCGGCACCATTCTCTTCCTCTACGCCACGCTCGTGGTCAGCAGCGCCGCCAGTCTGCTGTTCGTCAACAGCATTGGCTTGTGGATGAGTCAGTTCGACGTGCGCTCGTGGGGCGGCCCCGACGAGCCGCTGCCGGCACAGGCCAACACGCTGCCCCCGGCGCCCGTGACCCCGGTTGAGTCCGCCCCTGCGCCCGAACCTGCCGTGGCT
>NZ_CEVYAT010000019.1:0-18642 GCF_982402205.1 Parolsenella sp.
CCTGGATGTCTCGGCGACGGCCGTCCTTGGCCGAGCCGCCTGCCGAGTCGCCCTCCACAATGAAGAGCTCGGTGAGCTCGGCATCGCGGACGGAGCAGTCGGCGAGCTTGCCGGGCAGGCTCGCGGTCTCGAGCAGGCTCTTGCGGCGCGTGGCCTCGCGGGCCTTGCGGGCGGCGGTGCGGGCCTTACTCGCCTGCTGGGCCTTGTTCACGATCGTGCGGGCCTGCTTGGGGTGCTCCTCGAGGTATTCGCTCAGGCCGTCGGCGACGACCTTGTTGGTGAGCGTGCGCATGTAGGAGCTGCCGAGCTTGGCCTTGGTCTGGCCCTCGAACTGCGGGTCGGGGAGCTTGACCGAGATGACCGCCGACAGGCCCTCGCGGACGTCGTCACCGGTGAGGTTGGCGTCCTTCTCCTTGAGGATGTTCTGCTTGCGCGCGTAGTCGTTGATCACGCGGGTGAGGGCCGTGCGGAAGCCCTCGAGGTGCATGCCACCCTCGGGGGTGTAGATGTCGTTGGCGAACGACATCACGTTCTCGCCGTAGCCGGTGTTCCACTGCAGCGAGACCTCGACCTCGCCCATCTTCTCGGTGGGCGTGTCGGGGTCGGTCTTGCCCTCGATGTAGATCGGGCGCTTGAGGCCGTCGGGGATGTCCTTGCCCTCGTTGAGGAACTTGACGAAGTCGATGATGCCGCCGGCATAGCAGAACTCGACGACGCGCGGGGTGAGCTCGCGCTCGTCGGTCAGGGTGATCTTGAGGTTCTTGTTGAGGAACGCCGTCTCCTGGAGGCGGTTGTTCAGGGTGTCGAAGTCGTAGACGCAGGTCTCGAAGATCTCGTCGTCGGGCCAGAAGGTGACGGTGGTGCCCGTCGTGGAGGACTTGCCCACGACCTTCATCTTCTCGGTGGTCTTGCCGCGGGCAAAGGCCATCTCGTAGATGTTGCCGTCGCGCTTGACCTGGACAACGACCTTCTTGGACAGGGCGTTCACGACCGAGATGCCCACGCCATGCAGGCCGCCGGACACCTTGTAGGCATTGTTGTCGAACTTGCCGCCGGCGTGCAGGATCGTCATGACGACCTCGAGCGTCGGGATCTTCTTCACCGGGTGCTTGTCGACCGGGATGCCTCGGCCGTTGTCGACGACGGTGATCGAGTTGTCGGCATGCACCGTCACCGAGATCTTGGTGCAGTAGCCAGCCATGGCCTCATCGACCGAGTTGTCCACGATCTCCCACACGAGGTGGTGCAGACCACTGGCGCTGGTCGAACCGATGTACATGCCCGGACGCTTGCGAACGGCCTCGAGACCCTCGAGAATCTTAATCTCGCCGCCGTCGTAGTCCGTCTTCTTGGGAGACTTTGCCACCCGACCGTCCTTTCCCTAGGATGAAACGTCAATTTTTCCTAGTTTAGGGCATCGGCTCGATTTGCTGAATCCCCAACACATATGACGCGGCAAAAACGCATCATTTGCGTCTGATACCGCCTCTCAGGGATTCTGCGGGGCGCTTTTGGCTTCCTGCGTGGGTGCAACCTTGGCGCGGCGCAGCGACATTTCCATCGCCTTAGACACGTCCTTGCGCATCGAGGCGGGAATCCTCTCGACGTCGGCGGCAATGCGGGTGCGCTCGTAGGGCGTGAGCGCCGGCAGCTCGGGGGCCTCGTCGGCGGGCCCCTCGGCCGCGGCCATGCGCCGCTGGGCAATCTGACCGGCCTTGCGCGAGAGCTTGAAGCGCACGTGCGCCACCTCGAGGCCCGCGTGGGCCAGGCGGTCGACGTAGAGCTCGGCGTTGGTGGAGAGGTCGACCATGAGGGCGTTGCCGTCGAGGTAGACCACGAGGTCAGGCAGGTTGCGGGGGCCGACGGGATCGCTCAGCCACACGGCCACGGTGTGCTTGGAGGCGCGCTTGCCGGCGATGTTTCGCCAGATGGTGAGCGCCTGCAGGGTCTTGTTGGCGCCCTTGGCGAGGCGCGCGTCGAGGTAGCCCGACACCAGGTCGGCGGCCGTCTCGGGCTTGTGCTGCTTGGCGGGGTCGAGCGGGTCGTACTCCATGCGCTCGCGCCAGCGCTTACGGCTCTGTCCCATAGGGCACCACCTTCACACTCGAGAGCAACTCGTCGTCAAAGTACGAGAGGTTCGTCGTGGTGATGATCGTCTGGATGCCGCCCTCGACGAAGCGCGTTACACACGAGCGGCGCGAGGCGTCGAGCTCGCTCATGACGTCGTCGAGCAGCAGCAGCGGCCGCTCTCCCAGCAGGTCCTCGCACAGGCGCACCTCGGCCATCTTCCAGGCCAGGGCTACCGAGCGCTGCTGGCCCTGGCTGCCAAAGGAGCGCGCGTCGCGGCCGTCGATCGCAAAGACCACGTCGTCGCGGTGGGGCCCGATGAGCGTCTGCGCGCGGCGCACGTCATCGGCACGGCGGTCGCGCATCTGGGAAAGCATGAGGTCGCGCAGGTCGTCTCGGCCCATGCCCGCATCGGCGCCCTCGACGCTTGGCACGTAAGTGCAGGCGAGCGACTCGCCCGAGGCCACCTCGGCATAAACCTCGCTCACGATGCCCGACAGACGGCGAAAGAGGTTGAGGCGGTGGTGGAGCAGCGTGGCCCCACCCAGCGCCACCGATTCGTCCCAGGCGTCGAGCAGAGCGTCGTCACAGCCATCCTTGAGCAGGCGGTTTCGCTGCTCGACCGAGCGCGTGTAGTTCGAGAGCACCTTGCGGTAGCCCACGTTGGCCTGCGCGCCAAAGGCGTCGAGCTCGCCGCGACGGCGCGAGGCCGACCCCTTCACGAGCGACAGGTCATCGGGGCAGAAGAGCACTGAAAGCAGCGTGCCCGCGAGGTCGGCGCCACGGCAGGGCTTGCCGTTGCGCAGGAACTTACGCGACTGGGGCGTCACCCGCATCTCGACATCGATGACGCGGCCATCGCCCTCGAGACGAGCCGCCACCGACGCCTCGACGGCGTCGGGGGCGATGAGCTCGGAGGGCGAGGGGCGCCTGAACGACTGGCCGCTCGTGACGTACTGCAGTGCCTCAACCGTGTTCGTCTTGCCCACGGCATTGGGCCCCACAAGCACGGTGACGCCGGCGCTGGGGCACAGCTCCAGCGCGGCGAGGTTGCGGTAGTTCCTGAACGATATGGACGAGACGGTGAGCGACACGGGCTACATCCGCACGGGCATGAGCAGGTAGAGATAGTTGATCTTGCCGTAGCTCTTGAAGACGCCGGGGCGCATGCTCTGCTGCAGCTCGAGCGTCACCTCGCTGTCCTGGGCAAGGGCACTCACGCAGTCGCCCACGTAGCGATAGTTCATGCAGATGGAGTTGGCCTCGCCCTCGACCTCGACGTTGACCTGCTCGCGGGCGTCGCCCTGGTCGGGCGAGGTGGACGAGAGGGTCACGAGCGCGGCGTCGGGGTCAACGTCAAAGCGCACCGAGGAGTTCGACGTGGCGATGGAGCTCACGCGCTTGAGGGCGCCCGAGAGGTTGGAGACCTTGACCTTCATCGAGGTGAGACGGCTCGACGGCAGCAGCTGCTTGTAGTTGGGGAAGGTACCCTCGATGCGGCGCGACACATAGGTGGTGTTGCCCGACACGAAGATGACCTGGTTGGTCGTGGCGCCCACGATGACGGTGGGACTGTCGCTCGGCAGGGAGAGCACGTCGTGGAAGGCGGTGCCCGGGATGATCATCTCGAAGGTGCCGTCGAGCGAGGAGGTCTCGACGTTGGTGTCACAGACCACCAGGCGGTAGGAGTCAGTGGCCACGAGACGCATGCAGTTCTCCTCGACGTTGAGCAGGATGCCCGAGAGCACCGGGCGGCTCGTGTCGCGCGAGGTCACCTTGTAGACCTTGTCGACCATCTCGGACAGCACGCCCACGGGCAGCTCGACCGAGCGCTCCATGGCGACCTCGGGGAAGTTGGGGAACTCGGCCGCGTTGAGGGTGTTGAGGTGAAAGGAGCTCTTGTCGCACGTGATGTTGATCGTGCCCTCTCCCCCATCGAAGGTCACGGCACTGTCCTGAAGGTTCTTGACGACGTTGGAGAGCATGCGCCCCGAGATGACGGTCTCACCTTCCTCCTCGACGTTGGCGGCGATCTTGTGCCTGATGGAGGTGTCGAGGTCCGAGGTCTGCATCTCAAGGGTGCCGCCGATGGCGCGCATGAGCACTCCGCCAAGAACGGGGATGGTGGAGTGGGAGGCGATTCCCTTCGAGACCACGGAGAGAGCCTTGGCGAGCGAAGACTGGCTGACGGTGAAGCGCATGTGTCTCTCCTTGTTCTATCTATCTATGTATATATAAGTAGATATAAAGCTAGTTGAAGTAGTAAAGCGTGTTTAAATGTGAATAACTCTGCAAAGTGCCAGCTCAGAGGCTTTTTCATGACCTGTTTTACTGTCGAGAAACCTGTCTCGTTTTGAACGTTGAAGACGTGCGGAAAACTCTTTGAACATCTGCGACGGGGTTTTCAACGCATTTCTTCGCGCTTGTAAACAGGGCATGTTGAAGGCTATGCGCCGGCCATCAGGTCCTCCTTCATCCGGGCAATCTTGTCGTGGACGACGCGGTCCTCGCTCCTGCGGTCCTCAACCCACTTGATGCTGTGCTTCACGGTTGCGTGGGTGCGGCCGCCAAAGCGCTCGCCAATCTGGGCGAGGGTGGAGTCCGTGAGCTCGCGGGCGAGCCACACGGCGACGTGCCTGGGCTCCATGAGCCCCTTGTTGCGCTTGTTGCTGATGAGGTCGGCGTGCGAGATGGAGTAGCGCTGCTCGATGAACTTCTGAATCTGCTCGATCGTGAAGGTGCGCGTGTCGGCGCCCCACTTCTTGACGGCGATCTGGGAGATATCCTCGCGGCCAAACTCCTCGCCACGCGCCTGCTTGCTGGTGGCCTCGAGCAGGCACAGCTGGCAGAACGACTTGATGGTGCGGATCGAAGCGCCGGCCCTCTGGGCCATGAACTCGAGCGCGTCGTCGGAGAGCGCGCCATCGTAGTCGTGCTGGCCGTTCTCGATGGCGTCCGCTTTCATGCGCTCGTAGAACGCCTTGATGAGACCAAGCTTGAGCTCGTAGTTGGGCACCTGGATCGAGAGGGTCACGCCCGAGTCGAGACGGGTTGTCACGCGTTCCTCGAGGCCCAGCTCGGCCGGGCTCTCGTCTGCCGCGAGCACGATCTGCTTGCCGTGGCTCGTGAGGTAGTTGAAGGTGTCGAAGAAGAAGTTGATGGACTTCGCGGCGCCCTTGAAGCCCTGGATGTCGTCGATGATGAGCACGTCGATGTCGTGGTAGTTCTGCTCGAGCGCGCGTTTGACGTCCCTCGAGGTGTCGACCATGGCGTCGGTGTAGTCGCTCACGAACTCGCGGGCCGCGCGGTAGACGCAGATGCGGTCGGGGTCGTTCACGGCAAGGTAGTTCTGGATGGCCTTGAGCAGGTGGGTCTTTCCCATGCCTGGGCCACCGTAGATGAACAGCGGGTTGTAGCCGTGGCTGCCGTTTGCCACGGCCTTGGCGGCCTGGAAGGCCAGCTGGTTCTCCTCGCCCTCGACGAAGGTGTCAAAGGTGAGCTGGGAGTCAGAGGGTGCGATGTCCTGGATGAGGGGGTTCTTCTTGCGCCTCGCGGCCACGTCTTCCTCGGAGGGCTCCTCTTGGGCGGCTGCCTCCGGGCTCATCATGCGCTCGAACTCCTCGCGCGTGATGGAGGTTTGGATACGCGAGGTGGGCGCCGGCGTCGGGATGGGTGCCGGCGTGGTGGCAGGCTGCGGAGACAGCGCCGGCGCGGCAGCCTGCGCCGTCTGCTCCTGTGCCTGCGGCGCGGAGGCCGTGGACGTCACGGGGATGGCCGGCTGGGCCGCAGTTCCCGTGCGGTTGATGCCGACGCTCAGCTCCATGGGCTGGAACGCCGCGCGTTCGAGGGCTGCCTTGATCGTTGTGGCGTTCTTCTCGACGTTGCGGCGAACAAAGCCGCTGCCTGCGGAGATGACGAGCGTGTTGCCATCGATGTCGACGGCCTGGCAGCTTTTGAACATGGCGAGGGTCGACGGAGCCAGGCCGTCTGCCTCGAGCATGTTTACGACATCTTCCCACAAGATCTGGGCGTCCGACTCCATGTTTGCGTTCTCTGCCATGTTGCTGACATCCTGTCGTAGCCGTTTGGTGCTTTAACCACGTGTTTGATGAAAACTCATTATATGGGAGCGTGGGTTTTCATCCATCGTGATTGTTGAAAACTTGGCGAGCGGGGCAAGCGCGTGTCGAAAACCCGCTAGAGGAAGGCCCTTCCCGCGTCGGTGAGGTAGCGCTTTTGGCCCATCTTCGTCAGCAGGCCGCGCTCCTCCAGTGATTGCAGGCTGCGTGTCCAGGTCGAGAGCGAGCCGCCAAAGGCGTTGACGAGGTCCGTTGGACCCACCGACTCGTGCTGCGCCAGGAAGACGAGTACCTGCGAGTCGCGCTCGCTGAGCTCGAGCGGCACCTGCTGCTGGGGCTGCGGCGTCCAGGGCTGGGGTTGCATCCCGCCCAGGGGCTGCATCATCGGCTGCTGCCAGCCCTGCTGGGGCCATGCTTGCTGCATGGGATATCCCTGCTGGTAGTAGCTCTGGTTTGGCATTTGCTGGTAGGGCTGCCGTGGCCAGGTGCCCCGCTGGGCCGTCTGCGGGGGCATGCCATAGCCATAGGGGTTTTGAACATTCGGCTGCTGCATGGGCTGCGGGGCGTAGCCAGTCTGCTGCGCGGCCCACGGCTGCTGGGGCTGCATCTGT
Source organism: Parolsenella sp. (assembly GCF_982402205.1). NCBI lineage: Bacteria > Bacillati > Actinomycetota > Coriobacteriia > Coriobacteriales > Atopobiaceae > Parolsenella > Parolsenella sp. The sequence goes on from NZ_CEVYAT010000019.1 coordinate 6,758, forward strand.
CCCATCTGCTGCATTGCTTGCACCTGCGCGGCCTGGTCCATTCCCTGCTGCATCTGCTCGGGAGTCACCATGGTCCCCTGCTCCTGTGTCTGCTGCATGGCCTGGGCCATCTGCGGCTGCATTGGCATGGGCTGCGCTGCTGCCTGGGGAGATGGCATCGAGATGGTCACGATGGTGCCTGCGTTGAGGTTGTCCTCGATTGTCAGCGTGCCGCCGTGGTCCTCCATGTACTGCTGCGCGTAGGGCAGCCCCGACCCCACGCCTCGGATGTACTGCTTCATCTCCTCGGTGGCAGACGTCGTGCCGTATTCGAGCGCGCGGTCCTTCTCCTGGATGCCGGGCCCCTGGTCCGAGAAGCGGATGGTGTTTCCGCCGTTGAGGATCGAGATGGTTGGCTCGATGAAGTAGGCGTGCACGAAGTTTTCGACAACCTCGCGGATCACGGTAAACGAGATGGAACCGCCCTGCTCCTTGGCGAGCCTGGTGACGGTCGTGGTGATCTCCTCGAGGTAGGTGCGCACGTCGTTGGGCTGCACCACCACGACGCGCGGGGCCGCCGAGGTGTCGTCAAAGACGGCGATGCGCGCGGGGTTTGTTACCACGGAACCGAGCCTGGGCTCGGTGGCGGCGCCCTGCTCGCCCACTACCTGGGGCTTCGTCTCTCCGTTGATGCCGGTTGGTCCCTCTCCAACGAAGGGGTAGAAGGCGTCTGCCATGGGTGCTTCTTTCGTCCGCGCGCTTGCTTTTCACTACATTTCACCGTTTTTAACAAGTTTCCGTCAAATGGTGAAAACTTGCGCAATGTTTCTTCCATTGGCGAAAAGTTATCAACAAACGATGAAAGCGTGTTGATAACCTGCTGGAATATCGTGTGCAAGTGAATGAAAAGATAGCCAAGAAGAACAGAAAATTTCACTTCTGAGCTGAGATTTTCCATCAGCGGTGAAAAGTTATCGCCATGTTTTTTTCTCTTGATGAAAGATGTTGGAAAGTTGGGCAAGTTGTGGCATCTTTTCACCAGCGGCCGGCGCAACCTGTTGTGGTTGTTGACATCTTGGCGCCCCTCGCTTGTGGTCGAAGGCCTCTGAGGGATGTTCTCACGGGCCGCTCATGCAAGTTGACCTCGTGAAAAAGTCAATAATCAACTTGACCTCGGTTATCTCAGACCCCTACAATCTTGGGGCTTGACTGCTTACGCAGTGATCTGTGTCACTCAGGAGGATTTGCTATGAAGCGTACGTACCAGCCCAATAAGAGGAAGCGCGCCAAGTGCCACGGCTTCCGTGCTCGCATGGCCACCAAGAACGGCCGCGCCGTTCTCGCCCGTCGTCGCGCCAAGGGCCGCAAGAAGCTCACCGTCTAGGAATGCCCATGGAGACCATCAAGTCCAAACAGGATTTTGAGAAGGTCTTTCGGGGTGGAAAGCGGCTCAACCACCGGCTCGTGAGGCTCACCGTCATGGAGAGCGAGCAGGAGGGTCGGAGCCGCGTCGCCTTTGTTTGTGCCAAGAGGCTCGGTAACGCCGTGTGTCGCAACCGGTGCAAGCGTGTGCTTCGAGCCGCGGCTCAGCAGGTAGGCTTTCCGCTCGACGGGTACGAGGTAATTCTCTTCTCGACTCCGGCAACGCGAGCTGCCTCTTCAACCGAGGTGGCAGCCGCCTTGGCGAAGCTTGTGGAGCGAATTTAGGTATGAGCAAAACGGGGGAAGGCAGGCCGAGTGTTCTCGCACGACCCCTCATCTTCTTGGTGAGGGTGTATCGGCGGTTCATCTCGCCTGTTCTCCCCCCTTGCTGCATTTACACACCAACCTGTTCTGAGTACGCCATAGAGGCACTTTCTCGATATGGCGCACTCAGAGGTGGTTGGCTTGCTCTGACGAGGGTCGTCAGATGCAATCCACGCCATAAGGGAGGCTATGATCCCGTCCCCTAGGGGCGGGCAACCGGAGGTACTGTCCATGTGGGATGGGATTATCTACATCATTGCCCAGATCCTCACGTTTCTCGCTAACGTCGTAGGAGACTGGGGCCTGGCCGTCATCGTCCTGACCGCCATCATTCGTATTCTGCTGACGCCGCTCACCGTGAGCTCGACGCGTTCGACCGCCAAGATGCAGGTGCTCCAGCCCAAGCTCATGGAGCTTCAGGAGCGCTACGCCGACGATCCCCAGCGTCTCAACGAGGAGATGCAGAAGTTCTACAGCGAGAACAAGTTCAACCCGCTGGGAGGCTGCCTGCCCACCCTCATCCAGATGCCCGTCTTCTTTGCACTGTTCTCGGTCCTGCGCTATCAGATTCCCGAGGGCGCCCACTTCTATGGCATTTTCGAGTCGCTCGCCGTCACCACCAACGACGCGGTGACGCAGCTCGGCTTCCTGGGCGCTTGGGTCTACGTGCTGTTCGTGCTTGCCTTTGGCGTGCTCACGCTCGTCCCGATGCTGCTTAACACCCAGCCCGACTCCCCGCAGGCCAGCCAGACCAAGATCATGGGTGTGGTCATGGCCCTCATGATGATCTGGTTCGGCTGGAACGTGCCCGTGGGTGTCGTTCTGTACTACGTCACGTCCTCTGCCTGGGGTGTCGTGCAGCAGGTTTTCATCACCCGCAAGGTCATGGAGAAGGCCAAGGCCGACGAGGCTGAGCGCATGGCCAACCAGCCCATCACGGTTGACGTCGTGCGCAAGCAGCACAAGCCGCGTCCCCACAAGAAGGGCTAGCGGATCCGCTGACACTACGTAATTCCATGTCGCGCGCCCTCTCAACAGAAGGTGCGCGACATTGTCTATCTGGAGGTTGCCATGAGTGAGGAAATGCAGGAGAAGGGCGCTGAGTTCGAGGCCATCAAGGCCGCCTTTGAGGAGAAGGGCGAGCTTGAGGACGAGCAGCTCGACGTCGTGGCCGACGTTGCCATAGATATTCTGCGCTCCCTGCTCGCCTGCTTTGGCGAGAACACCTGTTCGATTGATGAGTATGATGGCGACGAGGGCGAGCTCATCCTCGACGTGAGCGGCGGCGACCTTGCCATCCTCATTGGTCGTCACGGTGTCACCCTCGATGCCCTGCAGGTTGTCTTTACCTCGCTTCTCAACAAGCGCATCGGCTTCCACTATCCCATCGTCGTCGACATCGAGGGCTATAAGAGCCGTCGCAGGGACAAGGTCCAGGGCATGGCTCGCTCCAGCGCCCAGAAGGCCGTGAAGTCTGGCCGCGCTATGCGCCTTGCCCCTATGAATGCCTATGAGCGCCGTCTGGTTCACCTTGCCCTGAGGGACTCCGTTGAGGTGACGACTCACTCTGAGGGCACCGATCCCGAGCGCTATGTTGTCATTACTCCGGTTAAGGGCAAATAATCTGCGCGCGGCGCCGTTTGCGTAGTTCTACGCCGGGCTTAGAACTCGGTGTTTTACTGGGAGGCCTTCGGGCCTCCTTTTTTATGTGCCAGCTGATGCGGCTCGCGGTGGCTCTTTTGTGTCAGAGATATACCGCGTCTGTTTCATGTGAATCGATAGCCGTTTGGGCACATCTTTGTTGTTGCGTGTGCGGTGTAGTTTGTTCAAGCTGCTGCGCGTCTTGAGATTTGATAGATGGGATGAGTCTTTGGTTGGGGCTGCCCTCGATACTTGGTTGCCGTATCTGGTATCTAATCAGCTCCGCTTGATAGCTATGAGGTTATTCTGGCCCCCTGCCTTCCAGTGAGCTACACACCTTACACGAGTCTTCCTATAGCTCTCTCAATGTCTCAAATGGCTATGACTGCTTTGGCGGCTTGATGATTTCTTTATGTTTCTGGCTTTGTGCCATGCCGGAAGTGAACGCTAGATTTGGCTCGATATGTATCTGGTCTCTAGTGGGCTTTAGGACCTACTTAATCTGGCCATTTCCAAGCTTTGTAATTCTCCGAGCATTTCCAGCTTGGTGACCCTACTTCAAGTAGACTAGAAGCATTCGCAGCTCAATCACACTCAGACAGAAGTTCCTGACAAGAGTTCCCGTCTCGGGAAGTTTTGTCAAAGTGATTGGGTAGCTTCATGACTTTAAGTCAAAGAGAGTTCAAAGAACTAAATTCGAGCCTCTCAGAGGCTCTCTGTGACACGAAAACAACTTTCGTGACTAATTCCACCTATACTGTTAAAGATGCTCTTAGAACGCTTCAGGAGCTGTCTGACAGCTATTCACTCAATTTGACCAATTCTCAGATTGAGATGGTTGTTGCAGATCTCTATCTCATGTATAAGAAGAATGAGGTCGTTAACCTTACAAGCATTCGAACGATGCCTGATGGTCTTGTCCTTCATGCTTTTGATTCACTTCTGTTTGCAAAGGTTATCTCTGAGGCCATCGGTCTTAACCAACGAGCTCGTTTCCTTGATATGGGTACCGGTGGTGGCTTTCCTGGTATTCCTCTTGCTTGCGTCAGTGAGTTTGACATTGACTTACTTGACTCTGTTGGCAAGAAGGTCAACGCATGCAATGAGTTTGTTGACGAGCTTGGTATGTCTGACAGGGTTTCCGCTTATCATGGGCGTCTCGAAGAATTCGTTAAGACTTCTGGTCGCATCTATGATGGTGTTACTGCGCGTGCTCTAGCAAAGCTCGACATTCTGATTGAATATGCAGAGCCCTACGTTAAGAAGGGTGGCTATCTTTTCTTTGGAAAGGCGAATCCTGAGCATGAAGAGCTTGCTGATGCATCTAAGGTTGCACAGATCTGCGGTTTTGAGAATGTTTCACGTGAAACATTCGAACTTCCAAATGATTTGGGACATAGAGAGATCTTTGTATACAAGAAGGTTAAGAAGAGTAGAGTAAAGCTACCAAGAAAGAACGGCGAGGCTCGAAATCATCCACTGGCTAATCGATGAGTGTTTCACGTGAAACAGTGGAGCAAATCGACTGGTAGATTGGAAAATAATGGGTTATAAGGACGTAAAACGCAGCAATCCCACGAAGCCTACCAAGGTTCTGGCAATTATCAACCAAAAGGGTGGCGTTGGAAAGTCGACAACTGCAATTAACCTGTCTGCAGCTCTTGGAGAAGAGCGCAAGAAGTGCCTGGTTATCGATTTTGACCCTCAGGGAAACACAACAAGTGGCTATGGTATCGACAAGGATGAGCTCGATCACGACATTTATGATGCTCTTCTCGACGGTTATCCAATTAGTGATCTCATTGTCGACACTCCTGAACCTCGCGTGTTTGTTGTTCCTGCAACTATTCAACTTGCGGGTGCAGAAATTGAGCTTGTGAGCAAGATTGCACGCGAAAGCATTCTCAAGAATCTCATTGATGAGGTTAAGGATGAGTTCGATTACGTTTTTATCGACTGTCCTCCCTCACTTGGCCTTCTGACGATTAACGCACTATGTGCAGCAAGCGGCTTGCTAATTCCGATTCAGTGCGAGTACTACGCACTCGAAGGCGTAACGAAGCTTCTTGAATCGATGAAGCTCGTTAAGTCGAGTCTGAATAGGGATCTTGACGTCTTTGGCGTGCTCATGACAATGTATGACAAGCGCACTACGCTTTCTAATGAGGTTGTTGAAGAAGTTAAGAAGTACTTTGGAAACAAGATGTTCAAGACTCTGATTCCTCGAAGCATCAAGATTTCTGAGGCTCCAAGCCATGGTCTGCCGATTGCAATGTACTCTGCAACGAATAAGGGTGCCATTGCCTACCGTGGACTTGCTAGAGAGGTGATTCGTCGTGGCTAAGCGTGGTGGACTTGGAAGAGGCCTCGATGCCCTGATTAGCGAAGCTAATGCTGAGACGGGCAGCGAACCGGAGGCAACGCTTCCAATCGAAAAGATTGTTCGCAACCCTGGTCAGCCTCGCAAGAACTTTGACGAGGACGCCCTTGCAGAGCTTGCTGACTCGATAAAGCAGAATGGTGTGCTTCAGCCAATTCTTGTTCGCAAGAAGGGCAACAAGTACGAGATTGTTGCAGGCGAGCGTCGATACCAGGCAAGCAAGCTGGCGGGACTCAAGGAGATTCCTGCAGTTGTTCGTGAAATCAATGATGATGAGGTGTTTCAGCTTGCCCTCATTGAGAACCTGCAACGTGCAGACCTGTCTCCCATTGAAGAGGCAAAGGGCTACAAGCAGCTTCTTGAGTCTCAGGGATTGACCCAAGAGGGTCTTGCCAGGATTCTTTCGAAGTCTCGTTCTGCAATCGCAAACACGTTGAGACTCATGGATCTTCCCGCTGAGGTTCAAGACATGATGGAGCAGGGCCTGCTGACTGCTGGTCACGCTCGCGCCATCCTTGCCGTGCCAACCGAAGAAGGTCGAATCAAGCTTGCTCAGAAGGTTGTCACGGAGAGCTTGACGGTGAGGCAGACAGAACATCTTGCTCCGCTTTTTTCTGTCGAGCGCGCCGAGGTAAAGCCTCGCCAGGCAGCTCCTCAGTCTTTTAAACGCGCCGCCCGAGAGCTTAGGCGCATGCTTGATACCAATGTTAAGGTCAAGCAGGTTCGCGGCAAGAATAAGATTGAGATTGAGTTCAAGGATGAGGACCAGCTAGCGAGAATCCTGGCTCAGATTCAGCCGGGTGCTGAGGTTGAGGAAGAGGACGAGACGTGGGAGTAGCAACCCGAGCTCTGAGAAGCCTCGCTGTTGCCTCGGCAGGCTGCTCGCTTGTCTGGAACGTTCTGCTTGATGAGCGCGCGCGTGATAGTGTGCGTCAAGCAGGACGCGTTACGTCTGACCTCGCCCTGTATCTCTTGAGGGACTATATGGAGCCAACCTCGCAATACTCGAGTGAGCAGGCTGCAAGAGAAAATAGGGAATGGGTAGGCCAGCAGTGGAAGAACATAGGCTTCTAGCTGTGGAAACATATAATAGAAGAGGGGAGTAGCGAACATGGGTTCGCTACTCCCCTCTTTACGTATGTATGAGGATCGTGCTTACTCGACGCGATGCTTCTGAGACAGCTGGCCGCAGGCGGCATCGATGTCGTTGCCGCGCGAGTTACGGATCGTGGCCTCGACACCAACCTGAGCAAGGCGACGCACAAACTGCTCGGCACGCTCGGCGGTGGAGGGCTTGAGCTTGGAGCCCTCGAGGTCGTTGAGCTGGATGAGGTTCACATGGGCAAGCGTGCCACGCGTGAAGTCGCACAGGGCGTCAAGCTCGAGGTTGTTGTCGTTGACTCCCCCGATGAGGGCGTACTCGTAGGTCGGCCGGCGGCCGGTGGCCTCGACGTACTCGGCCATGGCGTCATGCAGCCTTGCGAGGGTGTACTTCTTGACGCCCGGCATGATGGTGTTGCGCGTCGACTGGACGGCGGAATGCAGCGAGACGGCCAGCGTGAACTGCTCGGGCTCCTTGGCAAAGCGGCGAATCATGGGAATGATGCCGCAGGTAGATACCGTGAGGTGGCGTGCGCCAATGCCGGCGCCCTCGGGAGAGTTAAGCATGCGCAGGGCCTTAAGCACCTCGTCGTAGTTGTTGAACGGCTCGCCCTGGCCCATCATGACAACGGAGGAGGCGCGAGTCTGGAAGTCCTCGCTCACGTGCATGACCTGGTCGTAGATCTCGGTTGCCTTGAGGGAGCGGGAGAAGCCGCCCTGGCCCGTGGCGCAGAAGACGCAGCCCATGCGGCAGCCCGCCTGCGTGGAGACGCAGACGGCGAGGCGGTTGCGGTTGGGCATGCCAACGCACTCGGCTTGGGTGCCGTCATCATAGCCGAGCAGGTACTTGCGGCTGCCGTCGTTGGAGATCTGGCGGGCAACCTCGACCGTTCCGCCAAGGGTGCAGCGCTCGGCAAGGTCTGCGCGCAGCTTGGCAGGGACGTTGGTCATGTCCTGGAAGTCGGTGACGTGGTGCTTCCACACCCAATCCTCGACCTGCTTCGCGCGGAACTTGGGGTAGCCAAGCCCCTCGAGGAGCTCGACGAGCTGCTCGTGGGAAACGTTGCGAAGGTCGACCTTGGACTTGCTGGAGTCGATATCATAAAGGGGCATGTCGCGGCCTTTCTGGCGTGACGTTAGTGAGGCAATGCACGAAATTGTGCAGCAACGAGTGTATCGCAGCATCTTCCTCGAGTTTTAGAGGCGGTGTGTCGATGCGGAATGGAGCACCACATGGAGGGTATCGAAAGCAAGAAGGTCGCAGTTCTGTGTGGTGGCTGGTCTGACGAGCGCGAGGTGTCCATCTCCAGCGGCACGGCGAGTGCCCAGGCCCTGCGCGAGGCGGGCTTTGTGCAGGTCGATCTGCTCGACATCGCCGACAAGGACTTCGTGCACAACATCGCCGACGGAGGCTACGACGTTGCCTTCGTGGCTCTGCACGGCCGCTATGGCGAGGACGGCTGCGTGCAGGGCTTCCTCGAGCTTCTTGGAATACCGTACACGTGTTCTGGTGTGCTTGCGAGCGCCCTTGCCACCGACAAGGCCATGGCCAAGGACATCTACCGCGAGCACGGTATTCCCACCCCAAAGGAGGTCTGCCTGCTCAGGGGCGACGAGTACGACGTCGTTGACCTGGTGGGGCGCGTTGGCCTGCCGTGCTTTGTGAAGCCAGTGTCGAGCGGCTCGTCCTATGGCATCACGCACGTGAAGGAGGCCTCAGAGCTCGCCGATGCCATCGAGGAGGCTTTCAAGTTCGACACGAGGATTCTCGTCGAGGCCGCCGTGGTGGGCACCGAGATCACGGTGCCGGTGCTGGGCAACGAACGCACGCAGGCGCTCGAGGCCATCGAGGTGCGCTATGAGACCGAGTTCTACGACCTGAGCGTCAAGTACGACGACCCGTCGAAGCACCACGTGATCCCCCCCGAGCTGCCCGAGGACGTCGTCGAGCGCGCCAAGGAGCTTGCCTGCAGGGCCCACCAGGCGCTGGGCTGCTCGGGTGCCTCGCGTAGCGACTTCATGGTCGATGCGGACGGCATTCCCTACATCATCGAGACGAACGTGATTCCGGGCATGACGCCACAGTCGCTGCTGCCGGACGCCGCCCGTCGCATGGGTCTGGGATTTCCGGAGCTTTGCCGCAAGCTCATTGAGCTCGCACTCGAGCGCGGTGCCCGCACGACCCAGAACTAGCTTTGGCCAGGCGTGGGCTTGCCGCGGACTCAGCTCCGCAACACGGGTCCGCCCCTCGCCATGTCGATAGAGAGTGAGAAGCATTTGTCAGATTCCATCGAGAAGGCCACGCAGCCACGCGACCTGCTAGGCGAGATCTTGCTGCCCGACACGCCCAAGGAGGTCGAGGCTGGCTACCGCACGCTGGCCGAGCGCGCTCGCACGCAGGACTTTGGCCTGATAGAGGACGATGTCGTGGTGCTCGACACCGAGACGACGGGTCTGTCGTTCTCCGAGTGCCAACTGACCGAGATTGCCGCCGCCCGCCTGCGCGGCCGCGAGATCGTCGACACGTTCCGCACGTTCGTGAACCCGGGGCAGCCAATTCCAAAGAACATCCAGGCGCTCACGCACATCACCGACCTCGACGTGGCGGACGCGCCCGCGCCCCGCGAGGCCGTGGCCCAGCTTGCCGAGTTCGTGGGCGGTGCCCCGGTGCTTGCCCACAACGCGACCTTTGACCGCACCTTTATCGAGCGCGTTCCCGGTGGGCATGAGGTCAGCGACCTGTGGGTCGACACCCTGGCCCTCTCGCGCATCGCGCTGCCGCGCCTTGCGACCCACAAGCTGCAGGACATGGCCGAGGCCTTTGGCTGCGCCAGCGTCTCGCACCGCGCCCTCGATGACGTCGAGGCGTTGGCGGGCATGTGGCGCATCATCCTGTGTGCCCTCACCGACTTGCCGCGCGGCCTTCTCGCCACGCTCTCCAACATGCATCCCGAGGTGGAGTGGGCCTATCGCCCCATCTTGTCGTTCCTGGCGCTCGAGGACCCCGATGCGGAGTTCTCGCTGGTTGCCGCCCGTCACAAGCTCGTGGCCTCCGCTCCCGCCCAGGCCCGCGCCGATGTCGATAACCTCGAGGTCATGCCCCATGCCCCGAGTGCCGAGAAGATCGCCCGCGCCTTTGGGCCCTCGGGCGTGGTGAGCAAGATGTATGAGAGCTTTGAGCCGCGCCCGAGCCAGGCCGACATGGCCCAGGAGGTGCGCGAGGCGCTCGAGACCCAGACGTTTCGCGCGATCGAGGCGGGGACGGGCGTGGGCAAGTCGATGGCCTACCTGCTGCCGCTTGCGATCTATGCCAAGCTCAACAACGTCACCTGCGGCGTTGCCACCAAGACCAACGCACTCACCGACCAACTCGTGACTCACGAGCTGCCCGCGCTCGCCGCCGCCCTTCCCGATGGCCTCACCTACACCTGCCTCAAGGGATACGACCACTATCCCTGTCTCAACCGCCTGAACCGCGCCGTTACGGTAGACCTTCCCATCGAGGAGGCCATGACCAACGGCCGCTCGCGCAACGTCGTTGCCGTCGACATGCTGACGGCCATCGCCGTAACCTATGCCTACGTGTGCCAGTCCGTCGAGGGCGACATCGATGCCCTGGGCATTCGATGGGGGAGCGTGCCGCGCCGCCTGCTAACCACGACCTACAAGGACTGCAAGCGCCGCGACTGCCCGTTCTTCCCCAACCTCTGCCTGCTCCACGGCGCGCGCCGCCGCGCTGCCGCGGCAGACGTCGTGATGACGAACCACTCACTGCTGCTCAAGAACGTCGAGGCAGACGGCATGGTGCTTCCGCCCATCCGCAACTGGGTCATCGACGAGGCTCACTCGTTCGAGGTCGAGGCGCGTCGCCAGTGGGCGCGCGAGGTCTCCGCCGAGCGCGTGCGCCTGCTGTTTGAGCAGCTCGGCGGCTCAAAGACGGGTGCCATTGGCACGGCGCTCTCGTTTGCCTCGTCCCACGAGGCGGCAACGCCCGCGATGGGGCTGCTGTCAAAGGCTGCGAGCTCGGCGAGCTCGGCCATGGTGTCCTCGGCAGACTTCTTCGACGAGGTGCGAAAGCTCTCGAACCTGGCCTCGCGTGGCGGCTACGACATGGCGACGCTATGGCTGGGCCAGGACGTCCGCGCAAGCGACGAGTGGGCCAACGTGGTGCAGGCCGCGGGCGAGTTCGTGCGCAGGCTCGATGGCGTGCGCCACGACCTCGAGGGCGCGGGCAAGATCGTATCGGGGCTTACCTCGAGCGAGGACAACCCGGCCAACCCCGTGGCCGCCCAAATCGACGACGCCGTACGCGAGCTGCGCGACTTCATTGCCTCCGCGGAGGTCATCACCGATGCCACCGACGACTCCTACGTCTTCTATGCTGAGCTGCCCATGACGCAGCGCCGCGTGGGTAGCGAGCGTCTGGTGGCCGAGAAGCTCGACATTGGCGCCGAGCTTGCCAACCGCTGGTACCCCGAGATGCGCAGCGTCACGTTCAGCTCGGCCACGATGAGCGTCGACGGCAACTTTGCCCACTTCAACGACGCCACGGGCCTTTCGCGCCTTGACGCGTCGCAGCACCGCGAGGTTTCGCTGCCCTCGTGCTACGACTTCGACCGCAACATGAGCGTCGTGGCCGTGAGGGACCTGCCCGACCCGCGCGAGCGCGGCTACCTCGACGCCCTCGTCGACCTGCTGTTTGACGTGCACGTATCGATGGGCGGCTCGGTGCTCACGCTGTTCACCAACCGCCGCGAGATGGAGATGGCATATTCCAAGCTCGAGCCAAGGCTTGCCGAGCGCGGCCTCTCGGTTGCCATGCAAGAGAGGGGCTCCTCCGTGCGCCGCCTGAGCAGGCGCTTCATCGAGGACCAAAGCCTGTCGCTCATGGCGCTCAAGTCGTTCTGGGAGGGCTTTGACGCGTCGGGCGATACGCTGCGCTGCGTGGTGATTCCCAAGCTGCCGTTTGCGAGCCCCAAGGACCCGCTCGTGCAGGAGCGTGGCGAGCGCGACCGCGCCGCGTGGCGTAGGTGGAGCT
>NZ_CEVYAT010000020.1:0-18554 GCF_982402205.1 Parolsenella sp.
GGGCGACCGCCACGACCGGTGACGGGACGACCACGACGGCCGTTGTCGAACAGGGCGTCGACGGACTCCTGCAGCATGCGCTTCTCGTTGTTGACGATGATCGCCGGAGCGTCAAGGTCGAGGAGGCGCTTGAGTCGGTTGTTGCGGTTGACCACGCGACGGTAGAGGTCGTTGAGGTCGGAGGCGGCGAAGCGGCCACCGTCGAGCTGCACCATGGGGCGCAGGTCGGGCGGGATCACGGGAATCACGTCGAGGATCATGTTGGCCGGATCGTTGTGGCCCTCGAGGAAGGCGTCGACGATCTCGAGACGCTTGACGGCCTTCTCGCGACGCTGCTTCTGGCCCTTGTCGTCGGCGATGATGGCGCGCAGCTCGGCGGCCGTCTTCTCCAGGTCGATGGCGCGCAGCAGCTCGCGGACGGCCTCGGCGCCCATGCCGCCCTTGAAGTAGATGGAGTAGTAGCGCTTCATCTCGCGGAAGAGGCTCTCGTCGGAGATGAGCTCGCGCTCCTCGAGCGTCATGAACTTCTCGTACGCCTCGGTGCGGAGCTGCTTCTCCTCCTCGTACTCCTCGCGCAGGTCAACGATGGCAGCGGCGAGCTCGTCGTCGCTCATGACCTCGGAGCCGTCGAACTCGTCGACGACGCCGGCAGCCTGGTCGGCGCGCATGCGCTCGATCTGCTCATCGCGCTCGGCGTCGAGCTGCTCGAGGTCGGCGGCCAGCTCCTCCTTGAGGTCGGCAGCGTCGGCCTCGCGGGCCTCGGTGTCGACGCTCGTGATGACGTAGCTGGCGAAGTACAGGACCTTCTCGAGGTCCTTGGACTTCATGTCAAGCATGCGGGACAGCGGGAAGCTCGAAGGGCTCTTGAAGTACCAGATGTGGCTCACGGGAGCGGCGAGCTCGATGTGGCCCATGCGCTCGCGGCGCACCTTGGCGCTCGTGACCTCAACGCCGCAGCGCTCGCAGACGATGTTCTTGAAGCGGATGCCCTTGTACTTGCCGCAGGCGCACTCCCAATCCTTGACCGGGCCAAAGATCTTCTCGCAGAACAGGCCGTCCTTCTCGGGCTTGAGCGTGCGGTAGTTGATCGTCTCGGGCTTCTTGACCTCGCCGTGCGACCAGCTGCGGATGTCGTCGGCAGAGGCGAGGGAGATCTTGATGGCGTCGAAGTCAGTGGTATCGAAATCTGCCACGGTTCGCTACTCCTTCTCGTTCGTGGTCTCGGCAACGAGCTCGGGCTCCTCGTCGGAGGCGGGCTCGGAGTCGATCGGGGTGCCGATGAGGTCGGCGGAGGCGTCGGCGAAGACGTCGACGGGGTTGGCCACGACCTCCTCGGTCTGCTCGGCGGCCTTCGCGGAACGCTTCTTGTAGGAGATCGGCTCGATGTCGAGGGCGAGCGAGCGAATCTCCTTGACGAGAACCTTGAACGACTCGGGGATGCCGGAGTCGGGCACGTTCTCGCCCTTGACGATGGACTCGTAGGTCTTCACGCGGCCGATCGTGTCGTCGGACTTGACGGTGAGGATCTCCTGCAGCACGTTGGCGGCGCCGTACGCGTACAGGGCCCAAACCTCCATCTCACCGAAGCGCTGGCCGCCGAACTGGGCCTTGCCGCCCAGCGGCTGCTGGGTAACGAGGCTGTAGGGGCCGGTCGAACGGGCGTGGATCTTGTCGTCGACCATGTGACCGAGCTTCAGGATGTAGCTCGTGCCCACCGTGATCTTGTCGCGGAAGGGCTCGCCGGTGCGGCCGTCGTAGAGCGTAGTCTTGCCAAAGCTGTTGAGCTGCGGCACGAACTGCTCGTCCATGTGCTCGCCGAAGCGCTCGCGGGCGCGGTTGACGAGGTTGATGTTGGTGCGGCGGATGGCCTCGGCGACCTCGTCGGCCGTGGCGCCGTCAAAGACGGGCGTGGCCACGGGGATGGGGCCGGGGACGTACTTCTTGGAGTCGGCGTCGTCCATGTCCCAGCCGTTGGCGGCGGCCCAGCCGAGGTGGCACTCGAGCAGCTGGCCAACGTTCATACGGGACGGAACGCCCAGCGGGTCGAGCAGGACGTCGACGGGCGTGCCGTCGGCCATGTAGGGCATGTCCTCGACGGGCAGGACGCGACACACGACACCCTTGTTGCCGTGACGGCCGGCGATCTTGTCGCCCTGCTGAATCTTGCGGCGCTGGGCAACGAAGACGCGGACGAGGTCGTTGACTCCGGGCGGGAGGTCGTCGCCGGCCTCGCGGCTGAAGCGCACCACGTCGACGACGCGGCCGTAGGAGCCGTGGGGCATCTTGAGCGACGTGTCGCGGACGTCGTGGGCCTTGGCGCCGAAGATGGCGCGCAGAAGGCGCTCCTCGCTGGTGAGGGCCGTCTCGCCCTTGGGCGTGACCTTGCCAACCAGGATGTCGCCGGGGCCGACCTCGGCGCCAATGCGGATGATGCCCTCCTCGTCGAGGTTGGCAAGCATGTCCTCGCCCAGGTTAGGGATCTCGCGGGTGATCTCCTCGGGGCCGAGCTTGGTGTCGCGGGCATCGATCTCGTGACGGGAGATGTTCACCGAGGTGAGCAGGTCCTGCTGCACGACGCGCTCGGAGACGATGATGCCGTCCTCGTAGTTGTAGCCCTCCCACGGCATGTAGGCCACGGTGAGGTTGGCGCCAAGGGCGAGCTCGGAGTTGTCGATCGAGGGGCCGTCGGCCAGGGGCTGGCCGGCGACGACCTTGTCGCCCACGTGGACGATCGGGCGGTGGTTGATGCAGGTGCTCTGGTTGGAGCGCTGGTACTTGGGCAGGTCGTAGCGCTCGGGGCCCTTGGCACCGTCGACCGTGACGTGGGCAGCATCGGCCTCGACGACCACGCCGTCGTGGTGCGAGTAGATGATCTCGCCGGAGTCGAGGGCGGCACGCGCCTCCATGCCGGTGCCAACGAGCGGGGCGTGGGCGTGAATCAGGGGCACGGCCTGACGCTGCATGTTTGCACCCATGAGCGTACGCTTAGCGTCGTCGTGCTCGAGGAACGGAATGAGCGTGGCGGCCACGGAGAGCAGCTGGCGCGGCGAGACGTCCATGTAGTCGACCTCGGAAACGAGGCACTCGGCGGGGGCGCCGAAGGAGCCGTCGAAGTCGCGCGTGCGGGCGACGATGCGCTTGGGGTGCGTGATCTCGCCGTTGGAGTCGATCTCGATGAACGAGCCATCCTTGGGGTCGATGGGCGTGTTCGCCGGGGCGATCACGTGGTCCTCTTCCTCGTCGGCCGTCATCCAGTCGATCTGGTCGGTGGCCTTGCCGTCAACGACCTTGCGGTACGGGGCCTCGATGAAGCCGAAGCTGTTGACGTGGGCGTAGAGGGCCAGGGAGCCAATCAGGCCGATGTTGGGGCCCTCGGGCGTCTCGATGGGGCACATGCGGGCGTAGTGCGAGTTGTGGACGTCGCGGACGGCCGTGGGGACGTTCGTGCGGCGGCTGGAGCCAGACTTGTGGCCGGCGAGGCCGCCCGGGCCGAGCGCGGACAGGCGACGCTTGTGCGTGAGGCCGGCCAGCGGGTTGGACTGGTCCATGAACTGGGACAGCTGCGAGGAGCCGAAGAACTCCTTGATGGCCGCCACGATCGGGCGGATGTTGATGAGGCTCTGCGGCGTGATGTCGTCGACGTCCTGGGCGGCCATGCGCTCGCGCACGACGCGCTCCATGCGGCTCATGCCGATGCGGAACTGGTTGGCGACGAGCTCGCCGACCGTGCGCACGCGACGGTTGCCAAAGTGGTCGATGTCGTCGACCTTCTTGGTGCTGTCGCCGGCGTGGAGGGCGAGCAGATAACGCAGGGCCGTGACGATGTCCTCGGCGGTGAGGACGGACTCGGCGGAGTCGACGTCGATGCCGAGCTTCTTGTTGATCTTGTAGCGGCCGACCTTGGCGAGGTCATAGCGCTGCGGGTTGAAGTACAGGCCGTCGAGCAGGCTGCGGGCGGAGTCGACCGTGGGCGGCTCGCCGGGGCGCTGGCGCTTGTAGATCTCGATGAGGGCGTCCTCGCGCGTCTGGGCGACGTCGCGCTCGAGCGTGGAGCGGACAATCTCGGAGTCGCCGAGCAGCGTCAGGATCTCGTCATCGCTCTCGGCGATGCCGAGGGCGCGCAGGAACATCGTGGCGCTCTGACGACGCTTGCGGTCGATGGAGACGACGAGCTGGCCGCGCTTGTCGACCTCGAACTCGAGCCAGGCGCCGCGGGCGGGGATGAACTGCACGCGGTGGCACTGGACCCCGTTGTCCATCTCGGCAGCGAAGTACACGCCCGGCGAGCGGACGAGCTGCGAGACGACGACGCGCTCGGTGCCGTTGATGATGAACGTGCCGCGGTCGGTCATGAGCGGGAAGTCGCCCATGAAGACGAGCTGCTCCTTGATCTCGCCCGTCTCCTTGTTCACGAAGCGGACGTCGACCAGCAGCGGCGCCTGATAGGAGATGTCCTTGGCGCGGCACTCGGCGATTGAGTGGGCGGGGTCACCGAACTGGTGGTCACCAAAGGTGATCTCCATGGTTCCGGCACTGTTCTCGATGGGCGAAGCCTCGGCGAAGGCCTCGGCCAGACCATCGGTCATGAAGTGCTCAAAAGACTCCTTCTGGATGGTAATCAGGTTGGGGAGCTCCATCGCGGGGGCGATCTTGGAGAAGCTCACGCGATCGTGCTTGACTGCGGAGGTGGTAGTAGACTTAGCGGTACGCACCAGGCATTTCCTCCTTCAACATGGCATATGGCGGCAGTTGTCGCAAACTAGTAATCTACCGAAGGTTGTCTCGCGCGTCAATGAACAGTCTTGACATTCCCATTCTATTCATTTATCTTTTCGCGCTTATGCCATTTGCTGGGGTTTTGCTCCGGCAGGTGGCATTCCTTTTATGGAGACAGTATGTGCAAGCTGCGGGTATGTCCCCGGGAGGCTCTCGGCGGACGGTTCCGCCTGGTCGGGAGAAGCGCCCACTCGGCCGCCTCTCGGCGCTCGCCAGGCCTCAGGGACAGTCACGGACATGCCCAAGCGCCACCCACCGAGCGCGGCCGACGGGCCAACGCCCACACTCCCCCGCCCTTCCATCCGAGACATGAAAAAAGGTCCCGCATCGCAAGGCGACACGGGACCTATTCGATAACTCAAGCTGCCTTGCGGCAGAACACCAAGAGGTGCGAAGAGTTACTTGAGGGAGACGGCAGCGCCGGCGGCCTCGAGCTTCTCCTTGGCGGCCTCAGCGTCCTCCTTCTTGGCGCCCTCGAGGACGGCCTTGGGGGCGGACTCGACGACCTCCTTGGCCTCCTTCAGGCCAAGGCTGGTGAGCTCGCGGACGACCTTGATGACGGCGATCTTGTTGTCGCCGAAGCCCTCGAGCACGACGTCGAAGTTGGTCTTCTCCTCAGCGGCCTCGGCGCCAGCGGCAGGAGCGGCGACGACGGCGGCAGGAGCGGCAGCGGAGACACCGAAGGTGTCCTCGATGGCCTTGACGAGCTCGGAAGCCTCGAGAAGGGTCATTTCCTTAAGAGCATCGATGATCTCATCGGTGGTGAGCTTAGCCATTTTACTAAGTCCTTTCGTAGCTCACGCGCATGCGTGAAGTTTGTCTAGTCTGGCGCTTGGTGCGCCGGGTTCGCGGGTTTGCCGCGCGAGGGTCGCTACTAGGCGGCCTTCTGCTCGGAAACCTGCTGAATCGAACGGGCGAGACCAGAGGAAACACCATTGACGCACACCGCGATGTCGCGGGCGAAGCCACTGATGAGACCGGCGATCTGGCCGAGGAGCTGCTCCTTGGAGGGGAGCTCGGCGATGGCGATGATCTCCTCGGCGGAGACCACGGAGCCGTCGACGATACCACCACGGAACTCAATCTTGTTGAGCTTCTTGGAGATCTCCTTAATGACCTTGGCAGCAGCGGCGGGATCGCTCTCGTAGAAGACGCAGGCGACGGTGCCCTCGAGGCAATCGTCGATGGCAGGCATCTCGGCCTTCTCGAGCGCGATGCGCACGATGTTGTTCTTGTAGACCTTCATGTGAGCGCCCGCCTCGCGCAGACCGCGACGAAGCTCCTGGGTCTCCTTCACCGTAAGGCCACGGTAATCGATCACGAACACGCCCGCGGAAGCCTCCAGGGAAGCGGAGACCTTCTCGAGCATATCGATCTTGGACTGAGCTGGCATATGTACACCTCCCCTCGAGCGAACCTGTGCACGTCTCGCCAGTAGGCGGGACTTCGCTCGAGGAAGAACAAAGACCCCGCCAGGCGCTTGGCCAGACGGGGTCTCAACAATTTCACTCGTTGGACCACCTCGGCAGGCGGGCTATGCCCCTTAGGCCTTTGCAGGCACCGGCTGTCTCTGGCAGCGGACGTGCTATGTGCATAACAGTAAAAATGATATTCCGCCCGCCCCGGAAGTCAAGAGACAACCGAGACGGGCGGAACACTTCACGCTTTGTGCAAACTCTTATCGACTAGTCGAGGAGGTTGCGGGTGATGGAGCTGTCGACCTTGACGCCGGGGCCCATCGTGGAAGCGAGGGCAACGGACTTAATGTACTTGCCCTTGGCCGTGGCAGGCTTGACGCGGATGATCTCGTTGAGGAGAACGCCGTAGTTCTCGACGATCTGCTCGAGCGGGAAGGAGACGCGGCCCACCGGCACGTGGCAGATGCCGTAACGGTCGGCGCGATACTCGACACGACCGGCCTTGAGCTCGCCAACCATCTTGGCGACGTCCATGGTGACGGTGCCAAGCTTGGGGTTCGGCATGAGGCCACGGGGGCCGAGGATCTTGCCGAGACGACCGACCTTGGCCATCATCGGCGGGGTGGCGATGGCAGCGTCGAAGTCGATGTTGCCGGCCTGGATCTGGGCGACGAGGTCGTCGGAGCCCACGATGTCGGCGCCGGCCTCCTCGGCGGCACGAGCCTGCTCGCCCTCGGCAAAGACGGCGACACGGACGGTCTTGCCGGTGCCGTGGGGCAGGGCAATGGAGCCGCGGATGTTCTGGTCGGCCTTGCGGGTGTCGACGCCGAGACGGAACGTGGCCTCGATGGTCTCGTCGAAGCCGGCGAAAGCGATCTCCTTGACGAGAGCCGCGGCCTCCTTCGGGGCGTAGAGCTTGCCGGCCTCGATCTTGGCGGCGGCGGCGTTGTACTTCTTACCGTGCTTAGGCATGTTATTTCCTCCTGTGGTCACGGGGCTTGCGCCCTCCCACATCTAGCGACGCCTTAGGGCGTCGAGCTTAGCCGGCTTGCGCCGGCGGGTTACCGTCTGGGGGCAGCGGGTGCTACTCGGCGATGGTGACGCCCATGGAGCGAGCGGTGCCGGCGATGATCTTCTTGGCGCCCTCGATGTCGTTGGCGTTGAGGTCCGGCATCTTAATCTCGGCGATCTTGGTGAGCTGCTCCTGGGTGAGCTGGCCGACCTTGTCGCGCTGGGGAACGCCGGAGCCACCCTTGAGGCCGAGCTCCTTCTTGATGAGCTCAGCGGCGGGCGAGGTCTTGCAGACGAACGTGAAGGAGCGGTCCTCGTAGACGGAGATCTCAACGGGGATGATGTCGCCCTTCTTGTCCTGCGTGGCGGCGTTGAACGCCTGGCAGAACTGCATGATGTTGACCTGGGCGGCACCGAGGGCCGGGCCGATCGGGGGCGCGGGGTTGGCAGCGCCAGCCGGGATCTGAAGCTTAATGAAGTTGACAACCTTCTTCTCAGCCATTGTCGTTCCTCTCATTGCTGAATTTACAAAGCGTGTAGGTGGTAGTGCTATATCTTTCCCGCCCCGCAGAAGCATTCCTCACCGAAAGAGGGGCAGGCGATTGTTGCCTTGCTTAGGCGATGACGGAGACCTGGTCGAGAGTGAGCTCGACAGACGTCTCGCGGCCAAAGATCATGAGCATGACCTTGACCTTGCCAGCCTCGGCGTTGACCTCAGAGATCTGGCCGTCGAAGTCTGCCAGCGGGCCGTTGATGACGCGGACCGACATGCCCGGCTCCAGGTTGGTAGCCGTGCGGTGCGGCGCAGCCGCAGCGGTGGCGCCACGCGGGTTGGAGCGGCGCATGATCTTGTTGAACTCCTCGCGGGACAGCGGGGCAGGCTTGCCGTCGATGCCCACGAAACCGGTCACGCCGGGGGTGTTGCGCACGACGGACCAGGAGTTGTCGTCCATCTCCATGCGGACGAGCACGTAGCCCGGGAAGACCTTGGACTCCTTGGTCTCGCGCTTGCCGCCATCCTTGATCTCCGTGACCTCCTCGGTCGGGATCTTGATGTCGACGACCACGTTCTCGAGGCCATAGGTCTCGATGCGGTGCTCGAGGTCATTCTTGACCTTGTTCTCGTAGCCCGAGTAGGTGTGGACCACATACCAACGCTTGGCCATGTTATTACCTCAGTCCCGAGTAACCAACAAGAATGGCGACGACGCCGGTGTCGACGAGCCAGACGGCAACGCCAAAGACGACCAGCATCACGATGACGGCAATGGAGTAGTTCTTGAGCTCAGCCTTGGAAGGCCACGTGACGCGGTGCATCTCGGCCTTGACGTCGGCGAACCAGCCACGCACACGGGAGAAGAAGCCGTTCTTCTTGGCGGCCTTCTTCTCGGCCTTGGCCTGCGCAGGGGCCTCCTTCTTGGGAGCTTGGCCAGAGACGGCGTGCTTCTCCTCGAGCTCCTTGCGCTCGGCGGCACGCGCCTTGCGGGCGCTCCTCTTCTGGCGATCCTTGTTGGCCATGCTATTCCCTTCGGGCGAGGCCTCTTACTACATGGAAACCGGCCTTCCGCAAGGGAAGGCCGGTGAGAATTTGGCAGGCCAGGTAGGACTCGAACCCACAACAAACGGTTTTGGAGACCGCCGCTCTACCATTGGAGCTACTGGCCTGTAAGGGGGATACCCGAGTTAACGGGTTTCCTTGTGAAGAGTGTGCTTGCGGCACCACGGGCAGTACTTCTTGAGCTCCATGCGCTCAGGGTTGTTCTGCTTGTTCTTCTTGGTGGTGTAATTGCGGCGCTTGCACTCGGTGCAGGCGAGGGTAACCATCGTACGCATTTCATTCCTCCTGATGGGTCATGGCCAAGACTTCCTCAGCCATGGCGCGGTCGAGAATATTACCAGCGTCCTAAGCACGCGTCAACAGGTTGGAACCGGAATTCTCGAATATCGATGCGTCTCAACAAAAGCTCCAAGAAAAAGGCCCGGCTCACGAGGAGCCGGGCCAGAAAGTCACAGAGAAGAACTAAATCTACTCAATGATGGTGGCGATACGGCCGTCGCCGACGGTGTGGCCGCCCTCACGGATGGCGAAGCGGTCGCCCTCCTCCATGGCGATGCCGTGGATCAGGTCGGCCTCAATCGTCACGTGGTCGCCCGGCATGGCCATCTCGACGCCCTCGGGGAGGACGATGGAGCCGGTGACGTCCGTGGTGCGGAAGTAGAACTGCGGACGGTAGTTGGTGAAGAACGGGGTGTGACGGCCGCCCTCCTCCTTGGTCAGGACGTAGACCTCAGCGGTGAACTTGGAGTGCGGGGTAACCGTGCCGGGGGCGCAGATGACCTGGCCGCGCTCGATGTCCTCGCGCTTGATGCCGCGGAGAAGCAGGCCCACGTTGTCGCCGGACTCGCAGAAGTCCATGGTCTTGCGGAACATCTCGATGCCGGTGACGACGGAGTTCTGGGTCGGCTTGATGCCCACGATCTCGACGGGCGAGTTGAGCTTGAGCTCGCCGCGCTCGACACGACCGGTGGCAACGGTGCCACGGCCGGAAATCGTCATGACGTCCTCGATGGCCATCAGGAACGGCTTCTCGTTGTCACGGGCGGGCGTCGGGATGTACTCGTCGACGGCCTTCATGAGCTCGCGGACGGAGTTCATCCACTTCTCCTCGCCGTTGAGGGCGCCGAGAGCGGAACCACGGATGACGGGGATGTCGTCGCCGGGGAAATCGTACTCGGAGAGGAGCTCACGGGTCTCCATCTCGACGAGGTCGATGAGCTCGTCATCGTCGACCATGTCGCACTTGTTCAGGAAGACAACGATGTAGGGCACGCCAACCTGACGGGCGAGCAGGATGTGCTCGCGGGTCTGGGCCATGGGGCCGTCGGTGGCGGCGATGACCAGGATGGCACCGTCCATCTGAGCAGCGCCCGAAATCATGTTCTTGACGTAGTCAGCGTGGCCCGGGCAGTCGACGTGAGCGTAGTGACGGGAAGCCGTCTCGTACTCGACGTGAGCGACGGAAATGGTAATGCCGCGCTCGCGCTCCTCGGGGGCCTTGTCGATGTTCTCGAAGGCGGTGAAGTCGGCCTTGCAGCCCTCGGTCTCAGAGAGGACCTTGGTGATAGCGGCCGTCAGCGTGGTCTTGCCGTGGTCGACGTGACCAATCGTACCGATGTTCACGTGCGGCTTAGTGCGCTCAAACTTCTCCTTGGCCATTTGCCATCCTCCTCATGGATGCTAGCTTTAGGCCTTGACGGCCCTTTTGCCTATTAATATGTCCAGCGGCGCCGCTTGCGCGACGCCGCGAGGGCTCTGGTAGCGGTGACTGGATTCGAACCAGTGACGCCGCGGGTATGAACCGCGTGCTCTAACCAACTGAGCTACACCGCCGTGCTTGAATGGAGCCCGCGACCGGATTTGAACCGGTGACCTCTTCGTTACCAACGAAGTGCTCTACCTACTGAGCTACACGGGCATGGTGGGGATGCTTGGACTCGAACCAAGGAACCCAGAGGGAGCGGATTTACAGTCCGCCGCAGTTGCCGCTGTGCCACATCCCCATACCGTTTTCAAGCCGCTCCGAGAGGTCGTTCCCTCGCGCAGCGGAAAGGATATTACCGAGATTTGGGGCATCGTGTCAACTCAATCCCCCTAACCGGGCGTATCCATTCGTTTTCACCACATTACCTGCATATTTGTAAGCGAATCGCGGCTTTTCCCAAAGTTTTTCGAAAAAAGTTTGGTAGGAATTTTTGGGCGAGCGGCAAAAATCTTCCGGAAGTCCTGCGCGCACGTGGGTTACGCGCGCCCGCGGGATTCCCGCATGGCCCGGGTGGTGCGCCTTCTATTCCACAGGGACCAGGATGCGCACCCCATGGGGATAGCGCCTCCGCAGGGCCCCTCATGGCGGTTGAGGCCATGCGCCCATGACGTTTGGGGCAATCACCCTCGATTGCCGCGGGGTCAGGGGTCAGCGTACTGAAGGATACGTGCCCTCTATATAAGAAAGGACCCCGGATGATCCGGGGTCCGCGAGTTCGTGGAGCCAACGATAGGAATCGAACCTACAACGGCCTGTTTACAAGACAGGGGCTCTACCATTGAGCTACGTTGGCGTTATGTGCGCCCGTGGGCGTTCTAGCATCGTAGCCGATATGGCCACGTTTCGCCACAGCGCGCTATCTGCCCAGCAGGGCGTTGAGCTTGGCGAGGGTCTTGGCGTCGAGGCGGTCCTCCACCGTGAGCTTGCCGTGGCGCCGCTCGGCGATGTCGACCTCGCGCTCGGAGTCGAGGACGTCGATCTCGTGGGCGAGCATGGCGCTCGAGATGCGCGTCACGGGGATGCCTCCCACCGTGGCCCTGATCGTATTGTCACTCGTCACGACCGTGACCTCGCGCATCTGCCTGCGGCACTCCCCCACCAAGCGCTCTATCACGGTGTCTGCCGTGACCCCCGTGGGCGAGAAGATCATGCGCACGCCCGCGCGACGCAGCTCGGGGTGCTCGGGGTTGACGTTGCCCGCCGCGTCAAACACGATGACCGGCTCGTAGCGGCCCTGGGCGAACGCCGCGACGTCTGCCACGAGCAGTTCGCGGGCACGCTCGAACGGGTCGTGGTCGAGGTCGCGCTCGCCCGGCTCGTCCATGAGGGACTTGTAGCGGGGCGTGCCGAATATGACGTTGTAGCCATCCACGACCAGCAGCTCGTGGTCTGAGCGCTTAGCCAAGGTCGGTCTCCGGAAAGTCGAAGTCGGAGGTGTCGGGCAGGTCGAGCGGGGCGTCGTAACCGTCGCCCGCGGGCTCGGACACCGCCTGGGCGCCCTCGCCGGCCGCCATGTCGCGGCGCAGCCACTCGTAGGCGATGGCCGTGGTGGCTTGCGCCACGTTGAGCGACTCGACCTGGCCGCGCTGGGGCAGCTTGAACTCGAAGTCGCAGTGCTGGCGCACGAGCCTCGAGATGCCCGAGCCCTCGGAGCCCATCACGAGCGCGAGGCGACCCGCGACGGGGGCGTCCCACACGAGGTCACGGGCGTGCTCGGTGGCGCCGCCCGCCCAGAATCCGTGCTCCTTGAGCTCGTCCAGAGCGCTCGCGAGGTTGGGCACCTGCGCGATGGGCAGGTGCATGACCGCGCCGGCGCTGGTCTTGTAGGCACCCACGCCCACGCGGGCGGCGCGCGACTTGGCCACGACGACGCCCGCCGCGCCTACGACCTCGGCCGTGCGCACGATGGCGCCGAAGTTGCCCTCGTCGGTCACGTGGTCGAGCACGATGACCAGGGCGTTTCCGCTGCCGGCGGCCTCGATGATGTCGTGAAGCGAGGCATAGCGGTAGGGACGGACCTTGAGCATGATGCCCTGGTGGGCGCCATGCGAGGAGAGCGAGTCGAGAACGGGGCGGGCGACGCGCTCGACCTCGACGCCGTTGGCCGCGAGACGACGGGCGAGGTCGGTGAGCGTGGGGTCCACCGCTCCGGAATCCTTCTGGATGAGGGCGCGCGTGATGGGAAGGCCAAGCTCGAGGGCCTCGGCGGCGGCGCGGCGACCCTCGATGAGGTCGCCCTTGGAGCCGGCGCGCTGGCCCTGGGGGCCGCGCGCGCGAGCGGGCGCGCCGGTGCGGGAGCCCGTGCGGGCGCCCGAGCCCTGCTGGCGCGGTTTGCCCCCACGCTGCTGGGGGCCACGCTGCTGGGAGCTCTGGCGGCCTCGGTTGGCGGCGCCGCGGGCATCCCTTCGACCGCTCGGGCGGGAGTCGTTGCGTCGGGCCATGGCTAGTCCTCCTTGGCGGGCTTGATGCGGGTGCCTGCGGCCGTGTCCTCGACCACGAGTCCCAGGGCGGCGATGCCGTCGCGGATGGCATCGGCCACGCCCCAGTTCTTGGCGGCGCGAGCCTCGGCGCGGGCGGCGACGAGGGCCTCGGCGGCCTGCTCGGCGTCATCGCCCTCGTAGCCGGCCTGCTCGCGGGCGAGGTCGACCAGCTCGTGGGGCAGCTCGGCGGCGCTGGGGCGCACGGACTCGACGCCCAGGACGCCCAGCAGCTCGACGAGGACGTCGGAGGCGCGCAGCGCGACGGCACCGGCGGCGTTGGCGCCAGTCTGGTCGAGGTAGGTGTTTGCCTTCGTCACGAGGCCAAAGAGCGCCGCGAGGGCGCCGGCGGTGTTGAAGTCGTCGTCCATCTGGGCCACGAACTCGGCCGAGGCCTCGTCGACGGCGGCACCAAAGGCGCGGTCCTCGTCATTGAGCTCGTGAGTGGCGGCCGCGGCGCTCTCTGCGGCCCAGCGCAAGTTGGCGATGGTGCCGCGGACGCGCTCGAGCGTGCCCTTGGCGCCGTCGAGGCGCTCGAAGGAGAAGTCAAGCGGCGAGCGGTAGTGGGTCTGCAGCATCAGCAGGCGCACGGCGTCGGCCGGGTACTTGTCGAGCACCTCCTTGAGCGTGTAGAAGTTGCCCAGGCTCTTGCTCATCTTCTCGCCGTCGATGAGCAGCATGCCTGTGTGCATCCACACGTTGGCGAGCGGCTCGCGCCAGCAGCAGACGGCCTGCGCGTACTCGTTCTCGTGGTGCGGGAACTGCAGGTCCTGGCCGCCGCCGTGAATGTCGATGGGCGTGCCTAGGTAGCGGTGCACCATCGCGGAGCACTCGGTGTGCCAGCCCGGGCGGCCCTTGCCCCAGGGCGAGTCCCACATGGGCTCGCCGGGCTTGGCGGCCTTCCAGAGGGCAAAGTCGAGCGGGTCGCGCTTCTCGTCATTGGCCTCGATGCGGGCGCCCACCTTGAGGTCGTCGATGTTGCGACCCGAGACGGTGCCGTAGCTGGGATCGCTGCGCACGGAGAAGTAGACGTCGCCATTGCCGGGGGCGTAGGCATGGTCCTGGTCGATGAGGCCCTGGATCATCTCGATCATCGCGGGTATCTCGCGCGTGGCGCGCGGGCGGATGTCGGGGTCGAGGACGCCCAGGCGGTGCATCTGCTCGATGAAGGCGTCGGAGAACTCGGCGGCGACCTCCTCGGGCGTGCGACCCTGCTCATTGGCGCGGTTGATGATCTTGTCGTCCACGTCGGTGAGGTTCTGGGCAAACGTCACTTGGTAGCCCTTGTACTGCAGGTAGCGGCGGATGACGTCGAAGGCCAGGAAGGTGCGGCCGTTGCCCACGTGGATCTGGTCGTAGACCGTGGGGCCGCAGACGTACATGCGGATCTTGCCCGGCTCGATGGGCTCGAGCTCGACCTTCTTGTGAAGCTGGGTGTTATAGACGAGCATGGCTACTCCTTGTTCTCGAGCTGGGACTGCAGCTCGGCGATTCGCTTCTCGAGACGTGCGACCTTGGCCGCGAGGTCATCGATCGTGCGGTCGACGGGGTCGGGCAGGTACTCGCGGTGCTCGACGTCCTCGCGCTCGTGGATGACCTTGTCGATTGTAGTCGCGTCGCTCATGGAAAGGCAGGTGAGGCGCTCGCCCGCGGCGGAGCGCACGCGCACGCCGCCACGCGTGGTGACGTGTCCGGGCACGCCCACGACGGTGCAGTCTGCCGGGACGTCGCGCACCACCACGGCGCCGCCGCCCACCTTGACGTTGTCGCCCAGGGTGATGTTGCCCAGCACCGACGCGCCCACGCCCACCACGACGTTGTTGCCCAACGTGGGGTGGCGCTTGCCGCTCTGCTTGCCCGTGCCGCCCAGCGTAACGCCCTGGTAAAGCTGGCAGTCATCGCCGATGATGGTGGTCTCGCCCACGACGATGCCCATGCCATGGTCGATGACGAAGCGCCTGCCAATCTGCGCGCCGGGGTGGATCTCGACGCCAAAGCGGCGGCGGCTCATCGTCGACAGGGTGCGGGCGAGCAGAGGGTGGCCGTGGGTCCACAGCCAGTGCTGGCGGCGGTAGGCCCAGATGGCCCGCATGCCGGGCGAGTTGAGAAGGATGGAGACGTTCGAGGTCGCCGCCGGGTCGTGCGCCCGGAATGTCTCGATGTCCTCACGAATGCGATCGAACATAAGGGTCCTTACGAGTGTGCCGCGCGGCCGGCGCCCAAGCAGGGCGCCGCGTCCAAAACGCCAACAGATTAGCTCAGAGTTGGGCCAGGCCGCTATCCGTCATATTCCATGAGCGCAACCGCCCAGGCCTCCATGCCCTCCTCGCGACCAACGAAGCCGAGCCGCTCGGTGGTCGTGGCCTTGACTCCAACGCTCGCGACGTCGACGCCGAGGGCCTGCGCGAGGTTCTCGCGCATCTGCTCGCGGTGCGGGGCGAGCTTGGGCGCCTGGGCGGCGATGGTACAGTCGCAGTCGAGCAGCTCGTAGCCGCGCTCGCGCGCGAGGCGCATCACCTGGGCGAGCAGGCCCAGCGAGTTGGCGCCCGCATAGGCGGGGTCCGTGTCGGGAAAGAGCTTGCCGAGGTCACCCAGGCGCGTGGCGCCAAGGATGGCGTCTGCCACGGCGTGGGTGGCGACGTCTGCATCTGAGTGGCCGAGAAGTCCCAGCGTGTGGGGAATCCTTACGCCGCAGAGAATGAGGTCGCGGTCCTCGACGAGCTTGTGGACGTCGTAGCCGTGTCCGATCCTTAGCATGAGGCGCCTCCTCGCAGGCAGCAAGCCGGTACGTCCCCGGCCTCGATGCGCACGGCAAGTATGGCCTCGATGGGCAGCCTGTCCTCGGGCACCGTGACCTTCATGTTGTCGCTGGGGCTTGCCACGCACGCGACGCGACCGCCCGCGCGCTCGACGAGACTGGCGTCGTCGGTGCCGACGAAGCCCTCCTCGAGCGCGGCGAGATGCGCCGCGAGCACGTCGTGGGCGCGGAAGACCTGCGGGGTCTGCACGGCCCAGAAGCGCGAGCGGTCTGGCGTGGACTCGACGATGCCGTCCGCGCCTACGACCTTGAGGGTGTCGGCGCTGGGATGCGCGCAGATGGCGCCGGCGAGGGTCTCGTCGGCGCGGACGCGCTCGATGGCGGCCTCGATGGTGGCCGGCTCGATGAGGGGGCGCGCCCCGTCATGGATGGCGATGAACGCGCACTCCCGAGCCGCGCGGATGCCGGCGAGGCAGGACTGCTGGCGCGTCTGCCCGCCCTCCACGAAGGTCACCGGCGTGTCGAACTCGACCTGCGAGACGACCTCGGCCGTCTCGGCGACGCGGCCGGCCGGGCACACGACGACGATCTGCGCAACGGAGGGTGCCTCGGCAAAGGCCGCGACGGACCAGTCGAGCACGGGCAGGCCGCACAGCTCGACGTACTGCTTGCCCGCGGGATCGCCAAAGCGCAGGCCAAGGCCACCGGCCGCAATGACGGCCACCGTGTCTGGCCCAGACGGCGCACCCGCCTTGTCGCTCGCGAGAATTGCCATGCGCTACTCCTTCTTGCCCCACATGCGGTACAGGCTGTCGGCAAGGATGGAGGGGTTCTTGACGCCCAGGTCGTCGAGGCGCGACGGGTTCTGCTCGATGTCGTCCATGAGCTCGCGCAGGTTGCCGTACTCGTCGACGATCTTGTCGGCCATGCCCTCGCGGACGACCGAGACGCGGCTGAGGGTGCGCAGGCCCAGCGGCACCATGACGCTGTCCTCGCGCAGGTCCTCGTAGCCCAGCACCTTGGCAACGCGCTTGGGTGAGCGCCACTGCGAGGGGTCCGCGGCATGAAGCTTCTCGCGAATGGCCTCGGCGTTCTCCTCGGAGGAGTCGCGGGCGTAGTCGCGGATCATGAGCAGGTACTCGGACTCCATGTCGCCCACGAGCTGCTCGCGCTGCATCTCGACGGTGCGTCCCTCGCTGCCCAGCTGGTCGACGCAGCGGTCGATCTCGTCGGCGGCGGTCATGAGCGTCTCGAAGTAGTTGAGGATCGTCGTGACGTCTGCGAGCGTGACGTAGTTGTCGAGCTCGAGCGTCGTGAGGCGCAGCAGCGCGTGGTCGAGCGCCTGGCGCGTGGTCTGCAGCGTGGTGATGAGCTGGGAGGCGCTGGTCATGAGCTCGGCGACGCCGCGCAGCTGGTGCGACTTGCCGCCCACGTAGAGGTTCACGACCTGGCGGCGCTCGGAGACCGAGATGACGAGGGCCTTGGTGAGCAGGCTCATGCGCGCGGCGGTGCGGTGGCGCATGCCCGTCTCGCTCGTGGGCAGGCTCGGGTCTGGGTTGAGGTGGAAGTTGGCACGCAGGATCTGCGTGAGGTCGCGATCGACCACGATGGCGCCGTCCATCTTGGAGAGCTCGAACAGGCGGTTGGCCGTGAACGAGATGTTGAGCGGGAAGCCGTCGTTGCCGGCGGAGAGCACCGTGTCGGTGTCTCCCACGCAGATGAGGGCCCCGAGGTGGCCGGCGATGATCATGTCGAGCGCGCGGCGCACGGCGGTGCCGGGGGCCGTGATGGCGATGGCCTCGTTGAGGCGCTCCTCGATCGTGGGCTCGCGCTGCTCGGCGGCCTCTGGCGTCGCCACGTCTCCCGAGGTGGTCTCGTTAGTTTCTGGCTCCATGGCGCCCCCTCCTTGCAGAATAGTCATTCATCAAAGTATACGCGCCGCCGCCCGCAGGTTTTGGGCCACCGCGCGAGGTCATGAAAAAAGGCCCGCACCCCTGGGGATGCGGGCCCTACCATCAGTCGGCTTCGAGTCGTAGAGAGCCGGCGATGAGACGAGCTTGGGTGGCCTTAGGCCTCGTTGGCCTCGGCCTTGCCGGCGGCGGCAGCCTTGCCGGCGACAGCGGCGACGTGCTCGCGGCCAAGCTCGGTCCACTCGGGCTCCTCGTCGGGCAGGGAGCCGGCCTCCTTGGTGAAGAGCTCCTTGAGGCAGTTCACAGCGACGATGAGGCCGAGGATGACGAGCAGAATTGCGAAGAAGAGCTGCAGGCCAGAGGTGGCGATGACGGTCATGCCACCAGCCTGGAGGGCGGTCACGCAGCCCATGATGGACTGGGCGAGCGAGGTGAAGGTGCAGCAGAGCAGGAACACGACGGGCACGTAGAGCATGGCGCCCTTACGGCCGGTGCACTTGCAGAAGACGGCGAGCGTGATCATGGTCATGCCACCGAGCAGCTGGTTGGAAGCACCGAAGAGCGGCCAGATGTTGAGATAGCCGCCGAAGGTGAGGGCGAGGCCCGGGACCAGGGTAACGACCGTGGCGAACCAGGGGTTGCCGAGGACCTTCATGGCACCCTGCTTGGAGTCGATGGCCAGGGCGTCGTTGGTCTGGGCGAAGAACTCGGAGAAGGACGTACGGGCGATGCGGGCCACGGCGTCGAGCGAGGTCAGGGCCAGGGCGGAGACGTTCATCGTCATGAAGACGGTGGCGACGGTGCCGTCGACACCGAAGGCCTGCATGCCGCGGGAGATGCCGGCGGCAAAGATCTGGAACGGGGTGGAGGCAACGGGGTTG
>NZ_CEVYAT010000021.1:0-18050 GCF_982402205.1 Parolsenella sp.
CGCTGGCGTTATGAAGCGCATCGTAGTTGCCATCACCGAGAACGGCGGCCAGGTCGACAACGTCGACAACTGGGGCAAGCGCAAGCTCGCTTACGAGATCGACAAGCTCACGGAGGGTGACTACACCCTCGTCAACTTCCAGGCTGACCCCACGCAGATCGCCGAGCTCGATCGCGTTCTCCGCATCAACGATGCTGTGAAGCGCCACATGATCGTGCGTCGTCCGGATCACGAGTAAGACAGTCATGGAAGCGAGCCCACAAGGCTCGCGTGTGCGAGACGAGAAGCGACTCGCTCAAGTCTTGCGCGCGTATGAAAGGTAGTGAGTATCGTGAGCATCAACCGAGTGAACATCACGGGTAACCTGACCAGGGATCCCGAGCTGAGGGCCACGCAGAGCGGCACGCAGGTGCTGCACCTGGGCGTGGCGGTCAATGACCGTCGCCGCAACCCGCAGACGGGCAACTGGGAGGATTACCCCAACTTCATCGACTGCGTGATGTTCGGCACCCGTGCCGAGGCGATTCAGCGCTATCTTTTCAAGGGAACCAAGGTCGCCATCGAGGGTCGCCTGCGCTACAGCTCCTGGGAGCGCGATGGCCAGAAGCGATCCAAGATCGAGGTTGTCGTCGACGAGATCGAGTTCATGAGCTCTCGTCAGGGAGGCGGCAACTCCAACGGTGGTGGCTACGCTCAGCAGCAGGGTGGCTATGCCGCCCCTGCCCAGCAGGCTCCCTACCAGCAGGCCGCTCCGGCGCCTGCGCCCGTCCCCGTTGCCGCTCCGCCCGCGGCGGACGTCTACGACGAGGACATCCCGTTCTAGGCCACCTACGTCTGGAGCATTCCAGATCACGGTGGCTGGCCTGCCCGCCTGCGGGCAGTGTCTCCGAGAGAACCGGCGTCCGGCCGAAAGCCGGCCGCACGCCAACAGAAAGGTATTGAGACATGGCTACTGAGTACCAGCGTCAGCCGCGTCGCAAGTTCTGCCAGTTCTGCAAGGAGGACACTGAGTTCATCGACTACAAGGATACTCAGCTCCTTCGCAAGTACATGACCGACCGTGGCAAGATCAAGCCCCGTCGCGTCACTGGCGCCTGCACGCAGCACCAGCACGACATCGCCAACGCCATTAAGCGCGCCCGTGAGATGGCCCTTCTGCCGTACACCGTTCCCGTGGTGTCCAGCCGTGGTGGCCGTCGCGACCGCAGCTAAGTAAGGAGTGTCCATGAAAGTCATCCTTCTGGGTGAGCTGAAGGGCAAGGGCGGAGAGGGCGACGTCGTCGAGGTCGCCCAGGGGTTCGCTGAGAACTACCTGTTCCCCAACCGCATGGCCCTGCCTGCCACCAAGGGCAACATCAAGCAGCTCGAGGAGCGTCGTCACAACATCGAGAAGCGCGAGGTCAAGCGCATCGCCGATGCCGAGGCTCTGAAGGAAGTCATCGATGGCAAGACCGTCCTCATTGACGCCAAGGTCGGCGAGGAGGGCCAGCTCTTCGGCTCCGTGACCAACACCATGGTCGCCGACGCCATCAAGAACGAGCTGGGCGTCGAGGTCGAGCGCAAGCGCATCGAGCTCAACCGCGCCATCAAGACCTCCGGTCTGCACACCGTCAAGGTGAGCCTGTACCGTGAGATCGCCGCCGAGCTTCACCTCCAGGTCGGCAAGCCGGCCGTCGAGGAGGTCGTCGAGGAGGCTCCCGAGGCCGTCGAGGCTGAGGCTGCCGAGGAGACCACCGAGGCCGCCGAGTAGGCTCGTCTGCTCACTTGCAGCGCAAAGCTTTGCTTATGCGAGGACCCGCAGCCATTTGGCCGCGGGTCCTTTTTTCATCCGAAGTTATTAACGAACTGGTGCTGAGCTGGGGCTATTCAATAGTGGGCTGCTTGCGTGTCATACCTATCCCACCGAGTGATTGTCTCGGGCAAAACAGATTGTTTGGATGGAGTAAGCCATGTACCTGCGGTTTTATGTGGCTCTGCCAGATAGTTTGATTACTTGGGATGAACGAGCTCCCTGCGGTCGCCCCGCTCGAACAACTGTGCGAGATGTTGATAACCGCTCGCGGATGAATTCCAAGAATGTTGAAAAGTGTGAAAACTCGCATAGCGCGTGGTAGATGGCTCGGGCTTTCATCAACCCGCAGGTAAGCGGGATGCAGGCCTTCATCATGCTTCTCACGGTTTTGTGCTAGGCCTTCCTGGCCAAGACATGGCTCGCTTGGCCCATGGGCCCATCATCGCGTCCGTCGAGTGCCGTGACTGCCCACGTTGCGCTTGTCATCGGTCTATTCAGCGCCGCCGCCCTTCTCGCGCAAATCATTCTTGCTTGCCAACATGCCCCAGTTGAATGAGTTACGATTCAAAGTTGCACCTTGCTGTCGACGAGAAGACCTTGGGAGGACACTTGGACGAGATCGTGTACGATGCTACGCCGTCTCCGGCGGCCCTCGCATCCATCAAGACGATGCCCTCCGACGTCCCCGCCGAGCGCTCGGTTCTCTCGGCGATGCTGCTGTCGCCCGAGGTGCTCGAGAGCGCCATCGTCGAGCTGACCGACGAGGACTTCTTCCTCGAGTCCAACCGCATCATCTTCGCGGCCATGCGCACGATGTTCGAGCGCAGCAACCCCGTCGACCCCATCTCGCTCGCAGACTACCTCACGAGCACCGGCGACCTCGAGCGCGCCGGCGGCATCCAGCAGCTCGCCCGCCTGGGCGAGGACTCGTTTGCCATCGCGAGCTGGCGCCACCATGCGGAGATGCTCCACCGCGACACGACGCTGCGCCTCATGATCGACGCCTCGGCCAAGATCGCCAACCTTGCCGCCAACGCGCCCGAGGACACCAAGGAGGTCGTCGACACCGCGGAGAAGATGCTGCTTGACGTCACGAACCGCGATATCAAGACCACCTACGTCAAGCTCGAGGACGCCATGATCAAGCTCTACCAGGAGCTTGCGGAGCAGGCGCAGAGCCCCGACGGCACGGTGGGCATCCAGACCGGCTTCCCCACGATGGATCGCATGTTCCTGGGCCTGCGCCCCGGCCAGATGATCGTCGTCGGCGCCCGACCGGGCGTGGGCAAGACTTCGTTCGCCCTGAACCTGGCCGTTCAGATGGCCCAGGCCGGCACGACCGTCTGCTTCTTCTCGCTCGAGATGAGCTCCGAGGAGGTCGCGCAGCGCCTGCTGTCGACCTACTCCCAGGTACCGCTGCAGAAGATCCGCTCGGCAGACATCAAGCCCGAGGAGTGGCAGAGCCTGCTCACGGCCACCCAGGACCTCGCGGCCCTCGACCTCATGATCGACGACACGCCGGGCACCACCGTTACCGAGGTGCGTGCCAAGGCCCGTCGCATGCTGCGCAACAAGGAGAAGGGCATCGTCATCCTCGACTACCTGCAGCTGGTCTCGCCCCCGCCAAACCGTCGCTCCGACTCGCGTGCCACCGAGGTGTCCGAGATGAGCCGTGGCATCAAGATCATGGCCAAGGACCTGGGCATTCCCGTCATTGCCCTGTCGCAGCTGTCGCGTAAGAACGAGGAGCGCACCGGTTCGCGCGGCAAGCGCCCACAGCTGTCCGACCTTCGTGAGTCCGGCGCTATCGAGCAGGACGCAGACATCGTCATCCTGCTTGACCGCTCCATGACCGAGGAGGAGGGCGCCCGCGAGGACCGCCCGGACTACGGCGTCACCGAGTTCGTCGTCGCCAAGAACCGTTCCGGCCCCCTGGGCATTATCCCCATGGCGTTCTTCGCCGAGAAGACCAAGTTCATGGAGGTCGACGCGCACCACGACGACGCGTAGCGAACCTGATGCGGCGCCCCGAGCGAACTGCCCGGGGCGCCGCTTGCGTTTTTGTGGCCTGACCCGCGATGTTAGGAGCGCCCACAGCTTGTTGGCGTATACTCAAATGGTTAGCTAAGCCGTGAGAGAAGGAGCTCTTCATGCCGGCATCTGTTCTGGTGGGAACCCAGTGGGGCGACGAGGGCAAGGGTAAGATTACCGACCTCATCTCCGGTGGCTTCGATGTGGTCTGTCGCTATGGCGGCGGTGCCAACGCCGGCCACTCGGTTGTCGCCAATGGTCACCACCTCGCACTTCGCCAGATTCCGTCTGGCATCGTCCACGAGGACGTCCTTTCCATCATCGGCAACGGCTGCATCGTCGATCCCGTGGTCGTTCTCGAGGAGCTCGAGCACCTCAAGGGCGAGGGCCTTTCCTGCAAGGGCCTGCGCATCTCGGGCAACGCTCACATCGTCATGCCCTGGCACAAGGTTCTCGACGGCGCCCACGAGCAGAAGCTCGGCAAGAACAACATCGGCACCACGAAGCGTGGCATCGGTCCCTGCTACATGGACAAGATGAACCGCACGGGCATTCGCATGCAGGACATGCTCGATGACGACACCTTCCGCGAGAAGGTCGAGGCGTCGCTCACCTATCAGAACCCCATCCTCGAGAAGGTCTACGAGCTGCCCACCTATGACGTGGACGCCGTGTGCGAGGAGTTCCTCGGCTATGCCGAGCAGCTGCGTCCCTACATCATCGAGAGCGGCAAGCTGCTCAACGAGGAGCTTGCCGAGGGCAAGAAGGTCCTGTTCGAGGGTGCCCAGGCCACGATGCTCGACATCGACCACGGCACCTACCCGTTCGTGACCTCCTCCAACTGCACGGCCGGTGGCGCGGTTACCGGCTCCGGCGTTGGCCCCACCAACATCGACCGCGTGCTGGGTATCGCGAAGGCCTACCTCACGCGCGTGGGCTCGGGCCCGTTCCCCACGGAGCTGAGCCTTGACGAGGGTATGGGCAAGTTCCTGCTGGAGACCGGCCACGAGTACGGCGTGGTCACGGGCCGCAAGCGCCGCTGCGGCTGGTACGACGCCGTGGTGGTCAAGTACGCCGCGCAGGTCAACGGCCTCACCGACCTCGCCATCACCAAGCTCGACGTGCTCACGGGTCTTGACACCATCAAGGTCTGCACCGCCTACGAGTGCGATGGCGTGGAGTACACGACGGTTCCCGAGCACCGCTCGGTCTTCGACCACGCCAAGCCCAAGTACGTCGAGGTCCCAGGCTGGAAGGAAGACATCACCGGCTGCAGGAGCTTTGACGAGCTGCCCAAGGCCGCGCAGGACTACATCGAGCTCATCGAGAAGCTCAGCGGCGTGAAGGTCTCCTTCGTTGCCGTGGGTCCTGACCGCGAGCAGACGATCAACCGCTTCTGGGAGTAGAGGCAAGTTAGCAAGTCCAGGCGGGCTCGGCAGACGTGGCCGGGCCCGCCTTTGGTTTTATGCGCGTTGCGACCGTGCCACGCGCGCGGACGCGGCGCTACGATAGGCGTTGGGAAATAACAGAGAGCCGACGATCAGGAGCAACCATGGACGCATCCGAGAAGATCGACATCCTCCTTCTGGGCGCGGGCGGGCGCGAGCACGCCCTCCTGCGCAAGCTGCTCGAGAGCCCGCGCGCGGGCAAGGTCTGGGCGGCGCCGGGCAACGGCGGCATCCTCGCCGAGGCCGCCTATGCCGACATCGACCAGGAGAACCCGCAGCAGGTGGCCAACTTCGCCACCGAGCATGGCGTGAGCCTCGTGGTCATTGGCCCCGAGGCCCCGCTCGTCGCCGGTGTGGCCGACGCGGTGCGTGCCGCGGGCATCGCCTGCTTTGGCCCAAGCGGCGCGGCCGCCCAGATGGAGGGCTCCAAGCTCTTTGCCAAGCAGGTCATGGAGCGCGCCGGCGTTCCCACGGCCCGCTACGCGAGCTTCACCGAGGCGGCTCCCGCCGAGGCCTACGTGCGCGAGCTCGCGGGCCCGTGCGTCGTGAAGGCCGACGGCCTCGCCGCGGGCAAGGGCGTCATCGTGGCGCAGACCACCGAGGAGGCCCTGGCTGGCGTGCGCGAGTGCTTCGCGGGCACGTTTGGCGAGGCGGGCAGCACCGTCGTGGTCGAGGAGATGCTCAAGGGCCCCGAGTGCTCGCTTCTGGCCCTCACCGACGGCAAGACGGTCGTTCCGCTCGCGAGCTCGCAGGACCACAAGCGCGCCCTCGAGGGCGACCTCGGTCCCAACACGGGCGGTATGGGCGTCTACTCGCCGGTGCCCTTCGTGACGCCCGAGGAGCACGAGGCCATGGTCGAGATCGAGCGCAAGGTCGTGGCCCAGCTCGCAAAGGACGGCATCACCTACTCCGGCTGCCTCTACGGCGGCTTCATGCTCACCAAGGACGGCCCCAAGGTGCTCGAGTTCAACGCGCGCTTCGGCGACCCCGAGACGCAGGTCGTGCTGCCGCGCATGAAGGCCGACCTTCTCGACGTCTTCCTGCGCTGCGACAACGGCACGCTCGACGAGGCCAACGTGAGCTGGGACGATGACTGGGCCGTCTCGGTGGTGCTCACGAGCGCGGGCTACCCCGGCTCCTACGAGAAGGGCAAGTCCATCTGTGGCATCGCCGATGCCGAGGCACTCGAGGGCGTCACGGTCTACCACGCCGGCACCAAGCTGGTGGGCGGCGAGCTCGTCACCAACGGCGGGCGCGTGCTCAATGTCACGGCCGTCGCCGACACCTTCGGGCACGCTCGCGAGCAGGCATACCGAGCCTGCGAGCTCATCGATTTTGAGGGAAAGACGCTGCGTCACGACATCGGGGCGCGCGCCCTGCGAGGCCGCGGCGCCTGGGAGGTCTAGCACCACATGGATCACAAGGACACCGACGAGTTCCTCGACACCGTCGAGGCGTTCACCTATGACGGAGACCGCTCGACGCACGATCACAAGAGCGGCGAGCCCGAGCGCCGCGAGTTCGTGCGCGGTGACGACGACCCGCGCGACGCCGCGCTGGCCGAGCAGCCCCTCACGGAGGAGACGGCCTGGACGGGCCGCATCTTTTCGGTGAGCCGCCTGCACGTGCAGCTGCCCGACGGCCGCGAGGCCGTGCGCGACGTCGTGCGCCACCCTGGTGCGGTCGCCGTCGTGGCGCTCACCGATGACGGCCACATCTGCCTCGTGCGCCAGTATCGCACCGCGCTGGGCCGCGTCACGGTCGAGATTCCAGCCGGCAAGCTCGAGCCGGGCGAGGACCCGCTGGCCGCCGCCCACCGCGAGCTCGAGGAGGAGACGGGATTCACGGCCGACAAGATGGCCTACCTCACCTCCATCGCGAGCTCGGATGGCTTCTGCGACGAGGTCATCCACCTCTACATGGCCACCGGCCTCGTCTTTACGTGCTCCAACCCCGATGCCGACGAGTTCATCAACGTCGACCTCGTGGAGCTCACCGACCTCGTCGACGCCGTCCTCGACGGCCGCGTCGAGGACGCAAAGACCGTCGTGGGCGCCCTTGCCTGCGACGCCGTGGCCCGCCGCCTTGCTCCGCCCGCACCAACCGAGGACTAACTGAATGCAACAGACCAGCACCAGCGGCCGCCCGCACGGCGGGTCGGTACCGCACGCTTCCGGCAAGCTCTACCAGAAGTTTCTCTCGTACTACCGCTCGCAGTGGCACCTGTTTGCCATCGACTCCGTTGCCGCCGTTGTCATGACGGCGGTTGACCTGGCGTTTCCCATTATTCTGCGCGAGCTCACCGGTGGCCTGTTCACGCAGGGCGCCGGCGCCATCATGGGCGCGCTTGGCACGCTTGCCCTGGGTCTCAT
This sequence comes from Parolsenella sp., assembly GCF_982402205.1. Taxonomy (NCBI): domain Bacteria; kingdom Bacillati; phylum Actinomycetota; class Coriobacteriia; order Coriobacteriales; family Atopobiaceae; genus Parolsenella; species Parolsenella sp. The sequence goes on from NZ_CEVYAT010000021.1 coordinate 7,644, forward strand.
CGCCATGTATGCCGTGCGCTATGCCTGCCGCTACTTCGTGGGCTACTGGGGCCACGTCATGGGCGCGCGCATGGAGAGCCGCATGCGCCAGGACCTCTTTGACCAGTACGAGCGCTTCAGCTTCTCGTACTACGACCGCCACAACACCGGTGACCTCATGAGCCGCGTGGTGTCGGACCTGTTCGACATCTGCGAGGCCGCCCACCACGGCCCCGAGTACGCGATCATCTGCGGCATCAAGATCGTGGGCTCCTTCGCGATCCTTGCCACGATCAACTGGAAGCTCTCGTGCGTGCTGGCTGTGATCACCGCCGTGCTGTGGGCCTATAACTCGCGCGCCAACAAGCGCATGCGCGCCGTGTTCATGGAGAACCGCAAGCGCATCTCGGGCATCAACTCGCAGCTCGAGGACTCGCTGAGCGGCATCCGCGTGGTGAAGGGCTTTGCCGCCGAGGATGTTGAGCGCGAGAAGTTCGCCCGCTCCAACGAGGCCTACCTCGAGAGCAAGCAGCGTATGTATCACGTCATGGGCGGCTACCAGGCCATGATTGCGGCCCTCATGGGAGCCCTGTTCACCGTGGTCATCGTCTACGGTGGCTACCTCATCGCCGTGGGCGAGATGCAGCCGGTGGACCTGTCGACCTATGCCCTCTACATCACGACGTTCACGGCCGCCATCGAGCAGCTGCTCAACTTCACCGAGACGTTCCAGAAGGCCGAGGCGGGCTTCCGCCGCTTCGACGAGATCCTCGCCACCAAGCCCGACGTCCTGGATGCCCCCGGCGCCAAGGACCTCGAGGTGAGCGAGGGCCACGTCACCTATACGGACGTTCACTTCTCCTATGACGGCGAGCATGACGTCATCTGTGGCCTTGACCTCGACATCCACCCGGGCGAGACCATCGCCCTCGTGGGCCCATCGGGCGGCGGCAAGTCGACCACCTGCAGCCTGCTGCCGCGCTTCTACGACGTGGCGTCTGGCTCGATTGTCATCGACGGCCAGGACGTGCGCGACGTTACGCAGAAGAGCCTGCGCGAGGCCATCGGCCTGGTTCAGCAGGACGTCTACCTCTTCGACGGCACCATTGGCGAGAACATCGCCTATGGCAGACCATCGGCCACCTTCGAGGAGGTGCGCGAGGCGGCACGCCTTGCCAACATCGACGACTTCGTGATGAGCCTGCCCGAGGGCTACGAGACCCAGGTGGGCGAGAGGGGCGCCCGCCTCTCTGGTGGCCAGAAGCAGCGCATCTCCATTGCCCGCGTGTTCCTCAAGGACCCCAAGATCTTGGTGCTCGATGAGGCCACGAGTGCTCTCGACAACGAGAGCGAACATGCCGTGCAGGAGTCGCTCGCGCGGCTCTCCCATGGCCGTACCACGCTCGTGATTGCCCACCGTCTCTCGACCATCCGCGATGCCGATGAGATCGTGACCGTCGACGGCGGACGCGTGGCCGAGCGCGGCACGCATGATGAGCTCATGGCCCTGGGTGGCACCTACGCGAGCTACTACCGCATGCAGTTTGGCCGTCACGCCTAGGTTTCGAGCGTATGTAACTTGAGCGTAGCCGTGGGCCGCCTTAAGGAAACCCCCAACCCCGCTGCCTATACTGTTCTGCGACTAATCCGACACCACGCGGCCGGCCGGCCGCCGATATGCCTTACGAGGAAGAGCATGGCAAAGAAGGACAAGAGTGCTAACGTTCCCACCCCCGACGAGGTCGAGGCCATCTTCGCCGACGTCGACGAGACGGGCCACACGAACGCGTCGAAGGCCCGCAAGGAGCACGGCCGCCGCCGCGCCCGCAAGGCCGCCGTCGAGGTCGATCCCCTCTCGGGCGACGATCCGTCCGGCTCGAGCGTGGGCAAGGTCATGACGCGCACCGCCGTCGTGGTCGTCGCTATCATGCTCGTCCTCGTGGTGCTCTCGCAGGTGGCCTGCGGCCTCGTGCGCCGCGCGGGCACCTCGCAGCTCGCCGAGCACGTCGACTCCGCGAGCGTGTCGCTCGCGCTCAAGAACGGCGTCGAGTGGGGCGACGGCTTCACGCAGTTCCCCGAGGATTACACCGTGCTCGAGGCCAACGAGGAGTCTGGCCGCATCGAGGTGAGCGTCGTCGACACCTCGGCCAAGGACGAGCTCGAATGCCTCGCCGGCTCGCAGATCCAGGCCGCCGCCCTCTCCGTGAACGCCCTGCTCAACCCCAACATCAACCAGGTCGTCTACCATGTCGACGTCCACATCGACGAGGACGGCAAGATCCAGCAGTCGTCGCTGTTTGGCTTCCTCAAGCCCACGGGCATCATGAAGCGCTTCGCCACCTTCGTGTGGACCAAGAGCTCCGGCGCCGACGGCGGATTCAACTTTAACTGCATGATCACCGACATCGATGCCACCGCCTCGGAGAACCTGCGCGAGAAGGTCACCCTGCCGCGCAACATCATCGACGCCGTGATGGGTGAGGCCGCGACCACGAGCGCGGCCACCACCGACACCGCCGACGCCGCTACCACCGAGACGGCCGCGGAGTAGCCACGTGAGCGACGCCTCTTCCTTGCGCCTCTACCAGCGGCAGGGCAACTACCTGCCGCGCGTTGCCGCCGTGCACGACCTGTGCGGCTACGGCAAGTGCTCGCTGGGCATCGCGATTCCCGTGCTCTCGTGCGCGGGCATCGATGTGTGCCCCGTGCCCACGTCGCTCTTCTCGGGTCACACCAAGTTCGACCACTTCTACAAGCTCGACACCACGCCCATGCTTGAGCCCTACCTCGATGCCTGGCGCGCCCACGGCATCGCCCTCGATGGCGTCTACTCGGGCTTTCTTGGGTCGGCCGAGCAGGTCGCCACGATCGAGCGGCTCTACCGCGAGTACCCGCGGGCCCTGCGCATCGTTGACCCCGTGATGGGCGACGGCGGCCACAAGTACCCCACCTACACCGACGAGATGTGCGAGGCCACCCGCGCGCTCGTGGCAAGCGCCGACGTGCTCACCCCCAACCTCACCGAAGCCTCGATCCTTACGGGCATCGCCTACGAGGGCCAGGACGTCGACGAGGCCTACGTGGCGCGCGTGCTCGACGCCCTGCTTGCCATGGGCGCCAAGAACGTCGTGCTCAAGGGCATCGTCCATGAGGGGGACAACCTCATTCGCAACTATGTGGCCAGCGAGGGCGCGCCCGTGGCCGAGGTGGCTGGCGACCTGCTGCCATTTATGACGCACGGCACGGGAGACCTGTTTGCGAGTGGCCTCACGGCGGCGATCTTTGCGGGCAAGAGCCTGCTCGAGGCGGTGCGCTTTGCCGGCACCCTCGTGCGCGATGCCATGGCCATCACGCCCGACCAGCCCGACTACGAGGTGCGCGGCGTGAGCTTCGAGTCTGTCCTCGGAGACGTTACGGCTCTTATCTAGGTTCCAAAAAAATGCTGTTCGCGACTATACTGAGAGACTGTGCGCATTGCGCGAAGTCATCACATGCGGTTCCAATTCAAGGGAGCGAACATGGCAGACAAGCCGCTCGTTGGCATCATTATGGGTTCAAAGTCTGATATGCCCACCATGGAGGCGTGCACCAAGCAGCTCGAGGAGCTCGGCGTTCCGTACGAGCTCGTCATCGCGAGCGCCCACCGCACCCCCGACAAGGTCCACGAGTGGGCCGCGAGCGCCGCGGACCGTGGCCTCAAGGTCATCATCGCCGCCGCCGGCAAGGCCGCGCACCTGGGTGGCGTCGTTGCCGCCTACACCCCGCTGCCCATCGTGGGCGTGCCTATGAAGACGAGCGACCTGGGCGGCATGGACTCCCTGCTCTCCATGGTGCAGATGCCCAGTGGCGTGCCCGTTGCCTGCGTTGCCATTGGTGGCGCCAAGAACGCCGCCATCTACGCCACGCAGATTCTGGGCGCCACGATGCCCGAGTATCGCGAGAAGATGGTCGAGTTCAAGCGCGCCATGGCGCAGGGTTAGGCCCGGCAGATGGCAAACGCGTCGAGCGGCAAGCACTTTAGGCAGGCAGGGGAGGCGGCCCCGCGCGCCGCAGCGCCGCAGCACACCCAGGCCATGCCCACGCCTGGCGAGAGCAACCCCTATGCGCCTAACACGGGAAACGCCGTGGGGTTCGTCTCGACAAGGCCCGCCTCCAAGGGGGCTGACCATGCCAAGCCCACGACCGGCCGCGGTCGCAAGCAGTCCAAGCGCTCCAAGCGGGCTGACCAGGGTGGCAAGCCGCGTCGTCGCGGCAACGTCCTCTCGACGGTCCTCATCGTCATTGGCGTCGTGCTGCTGCTCGTTGCCGGCGGCATGTGGGGCTATGCCCAGTGGCAGTACCACGTGCAGGACGTCAACAACGAGAAGCTCGCCGCCTACGCCACTGTCTCCGACGACGCGGCCGGCGCCCCCACCATCGACTGGGAGGGCCTCAAGGCCGTGAACGCCGACGTCTGCGGGTGGATCTACATCCCGGCCACGCACGTCGACTTCCCGGTCTACCAGGGCCAGACCAACGACACCTATCTGCGCACCTCGGCCACGGGCGAGTACGCGGTGGGTGGGCAGATCTTCATGGACTGCGAGAACAGCCGCCCCGGCCTCGTTGACCGCCAGACCCTCATCTACGGCCACCACCTCAACAACGGCGCGATGTTCACCGACATCGACGACATGGCGACCCAAGACAACTTCGACAAGGTCGACACGGTCTGGTACCTCACCGAGGACGCGAGCTACGAGCTCGAGCCGCTGTTCTTCTACAAGAGCGCGGCCACCAACGGTGCCGCCCGCCAGATCACCTTTGCTTCCGATGAGGACTTCCACGCCTACCTGGCAGACGCCCTCTCCCAGGCAACGGCCCAGCGCGCGGGCGTGAGCGGCTCGGTCAACAACATCTCCAAGGTGCTCACGCTGTGCACCTGCGACTACGAGAACGACTTTGGGAAGGGCAACGGTCGAGGCCTGCTCGTCTGTGCCCTCAAGAGCGAGGTGTCCAACACCACATCGTCTGACGTATCAGCCAGCTAGCGGAGGGGAACCGCATGTCTGACCGTTCGATGTACGAGTACGAGAGCTGCGAGGCAATCGAGGACGAGGACGTCCTGCACGACGAGTGCGGCGTCTTTGGCATCTGGGCGCCGAGCCGCGACGTGGCCCGCATGACCTACTTTGCCCTGCATGCCCTGCAGCACCGAGGCCAGGAGAGCGCCGGCATCGCCGTGGGCGATGGCAGCACCGTCATGGTGCGCAAGGACCTGGGCCTCGTTACGCAGGTCTTCAGCGACTCCGACCTCTCGGCCCTGCCCGGCAAGGTCGCCATTGGCCACGTGCGCTATGGCACGGCTGGCTCCAAGGGTTGGGAGAGCGCCCAGCCGCACCTCTCGGCCATCAACGACGTCATCATCGCGCTGGCCCACAACGGCACGCTCGTGAACTTCGACCAGCTGCGCATCGAGCTCATCAACATGGGCGTGCCCTTCCGCACCCACACCGACTCCGAGGTCGCCGCCCGCCTCATCGGCTTCTTCACCGAGAAGAAGCACCAGCTGCGCGCTGGCATCGCCCACGCCATGGCGATGATGGAGGGCGGCTACGCGATGGCCCTCGTGCGCGACAACGCGCTCTACGCCTTCCGCGACCCGCACGGCATCCGCCCGCTGTGCCTGGGCAAGCTGGCCGACGACCAGGGCTGGGTCGTGGCGAGCGAGACCTGCGCCCTCGACATCGTGGGCGCCGAGTTCGTGCGCGATGTGAACCCCGGCGAGATCATCCGCATCTCCGACGACGGCATCTCGTCGTCCCAGGCGCTCGAAACCGAGGCGCGTGCCGAGTGCATCTTCGAGCACGTCTACTTTGCGCGCCCCGACTCGCGCTTCCACGGCAAGAGCGTCTACTCCATGCGCTACAACATGGGTCGCCGCCTGGCTCAGGAGGCCCCGGCCGACGTCGACCTCGTGATTGGCGTGCCCGACTCGGGCCTGCCGCCTGCGGAGGGCTTTGCCCATGAGCTGGGGCTTCCCTTTGGCGAGGGTCTCATCAAGAACCGCTATGTTGCCCGCACCTTCATTCAGCCCACGCAGGAGCTGCGCGAGATGGGCGTGCGCCTCAAGCTCAACGCCCTCATCGACAACGTGGCCGGCAAGCGCCTCGTGGTGGTAGACGACTCGATCGTGCGCGGCACCACCTCCAAGCAGATCGTCCGTATGCTCAAGGACGCTGGCGCCACCGAGGTTCACATGCGCATCAACTCGCCCGAGGTCACGTGGCCGTGCTTCTATGGCATCGATACCGACACCCAGGACCAGCTCATCTCGGCGAGCAAGTCCGTCGAGGAGATCTGCGAGTACATCGGCGCGGACTCCCTGGCGTTCCTCTCGCCCGAGGGCCTGCGCGCCTGCGTGCCCGACCTCTCTGGCTGCGCGGGGTGCGCCGCCGGCCGGAGCGGCTACTGCGAGGCCTGCTTCACCGGCGAGTACCCAGTCGAGATTCCGGCGAGCTTCTCGAAGGGCAAGTTCCTCGAGGGCTATACGCCGCGCAACCTCGCCACCGCCCGCGCCGCGTCGAAGATGCACGTAGACGACGTGGCCGAGGCCAACCTCTAACTTGGTATTACGCGCGCCGCCGGCAGACGTCCGGCGGCGCTGCGCCTTGCGTGCGGCATGCCTTGCGCGCGAGGCGGCTCGATTGTCCCAACCCACGAAAGGACCTCTCATGAGCACTGACAAGCACGTGACCTACGAGGACGCCGGCGTTGACACCGCCGAGGGCGGCCGCGCGGTCGACGCCATCAAGCAGATGGTTAAGGAGACGAACCGCCCCGAGGTCATCGGCGGCATCGGCGGCTTTGGCGGCCTGTTCTCCGCCGCCGCCCTCAAGGACATGGAGGACCCGATCCTCATCTCGGGCACCGATGGCGTGGGCACCAAGCTTGTGCTGGCGCAGCTGCTCGACCGCCACGAGACCGTGGGCCAGGATCTCGTGGCCATGTGCGTCAACGACATCCTCGCCTCGGGCGCCGAGCCGCTGTTCTTCCTCGACTACGTGGCGATTGGTCACATCGAGGCCCAGCACATGGCAAAGATCGTGAAGGGCGTGGCCGATGGCTGCAAGCTCGCCGGTTGCGCGCTCGTGGGCGGCGAGATGGCCGAGCACCCCGGCGTCATGCGTCCGGAAGACTACGACCTCGCGGGCTTCACTGTGGGCGTCGTCGACCGTCCCAAGATGCTCGACCCCGCAAACGTCAAGGCGGGCGACGTCATTATCGGCCTGCCCTCGACGGGCGGGCACTCCAACGGCTACTCGCTCGTGCGCAAGGTCATTGGCGTCGACGGCATCGTGCCAGGCACGCCCGAGGCCGAAGCCAAGCGCGCCGAGCTCGAGGCGCCCCTGGCCGAGCTGGGCAACAAGTCGCTGGCAGACGCCCTGCTCGCCCCCACGCGCATCTACGTGAAGCCCATCCTCGAGCTGCTGCGCAGCGGGGTTGCCCCGGTCCACGCCATTGCCCACATCACGGGCGGCGGCATCACCGAGAACCTCAACCGCGCGCTTGCCGCCGACGTCGACGCCGTGGTCGACCGCCCGAGCGGTCAGGTTGCCTGGGACGTTCCGCCCGTCATCACCTACGTGGCCCAGCACGCGGGCCTCACGCCCGACGAGGCGTGCAAGACGTTCAACATGGGCGTGGGCCTGTGCCTGATCGTCGATGCGGCCGATGAGGTGGCCGTGGTGGCCAAGCTCGAGGAGCTCGGCGAGCACCCGTTCCGCGTGGGCGAGTGCGTGCCGGGTGAGGGCAAGGTGACCTACCGATGAGCGAGCCGCTCAAGATTGGCGTGCTGCTGAGCGGAAGCGGCACCAACCTGCAGGCCATCATCGACCGCATCGCCGATGGCAGCCTCAACGCGAGCATCGAGCTCGTGGTGTCGAGCCGCCCGAGCGCCTATGGCCTCAAGCGCGCCGAGGCCGCAGGGCTGCAGACCCTCACCCTCTCCAAGGAGATCTACGCCGACCCCGAGCAGGCCGACGAGATTATCGCCGCCGAGCTCAAGAGCCATGGCTGCGAGTACGTGATCATGGCCGGCTACATGCGCATGGTCCACGCGCCGCTGCTCGCGAGCTATCCCAACCGCGTGGTGAACCTGCACCCGGCGCTGCTGCCAAGCTTCCGCGGTGCGCACGCCATCCAGGACGCGTACGACCGCGGCGTCAAGGTCACGGGCGTCACCGTGCACTTTGCCAACGAGGAGTACGACAAGGGCCCCATCATCGCCCAGCGCGCGCTGGCGGTGGAGGAGGGTTGGAGCGTGGATGAGCTTGAGGAGCACATCCACGCCATCGAGCACGAGCTCTACCCCGAAGTCATTGGCTGGCTCGCCGCCGGCCGCGTGCATGTGAGGGACAACCTCACGGTGAGCGTCGACCCGGAGTAGACCTGCCTGGGACAATAACTCTGGAGGTTATTGTCCCGCTGTGTGATGGTTCGAATAGCAGAAGACCCTCGCGTACCAGCAGATACGCGGGGGTCTTGCCTTTTGGTTATGTTCTCATTTGGCGGGAGAAGTGAGAAGACAAGACGATCCATCGAAGCCATGGGCGATGGGACAATAAGGCTACGGGCTATTTTGTCCCAGCTGCGGACGCGCCCGTTTGTTACGCCCTCGCCAGCACGGCGACGGTCTCGGCGTGCTTGGTGTGGGGGAACATGTCCACCACGTCGAGCCGCTCGATGTGGTAGCCGCCCTCGTAGAAGAGGTCGAGGTCGCGGCGTTGGGTCACGGGGTTGCAGCTCACGTAGACCACGCGCGAAGGCGCAAGGCCCAACACGCCGTTGATGAACGTGGGCGTGGAGCCCGCGCGCGGCGGGTCCATGATGACTACGTCAAAACCCTCGCGCCCAGCCTTGGCCACGTCCTTCATGTAGGCGGTGGCGTCGGCGCAGACGAACTTGCAGCGGTCGGCCAGGCCGTTTCGCCTCGCGTTGGCGCGGGCGTTTGCCACGGCGCCCTCGACCTGCTCGACCCCCACGACCTCAAGGCCGTCGACCTGCCTGGCCGCGCACATGCCAATCGTGCCAATGCCGCAGTAGGCGTCGAGCACGCGCTGCCCGCGCTCGAGCTGGGCTCCCTCGATGGCAAGCGAGTAGAGCACCTCGGTCTGCGCGGGGTTGGTCTGGTAGAACGACGTGGGGCCAATCTCGAACTCGCAGCCCAGGAGCTCGTCGACCATGCGACCGCCGCCGTAGAGCGCGCGGGTCTCGTGACCCAGGATCGCGTTGGTGCGGCGCTGGTTGACGTTCTGCGCAATGGCGCTGACGAACGGGGCGCGGCGTAGGATGGCGTTCACAAACTGGTGCTCGCGCGGAATCTGCTTGCCGTTGGTGACGATGGTGAGCAGGCACTCGTCGGTGGCATACCCCATGCGCACCACGGCGTGGCGCAGAAGGCCGCGACCGTGGTCCTCGTCGTAGGGGGCAATGCGCAGCTCCTCGGCGGCGCGTGCCACCGCAAGCAGCGCCTCGCGGGCGTGCGGCGCCTCGACGATGCAGTTCGAGCAGGGCACGATGCGATGCGTCCCGCGGGCGTAGAAGCCCGAGCGTACGCTCGCGCGCTTGCCGGCCGCAAAGGGCGTCGCCGCCTTGTGGCGGTAGCCGCGCGGCTCCATGCCCTCGGCGTCCATGCCGTGGATGGGGATGAGGTCGTCAAGGTCGTCCTCGGTGGCACCCTCGGGCAAAAAATCCGCCATGAGCTCGGCGATCTGCGCCTGCTTGCGGCGCAGCTGGATGGGATAGGGAACGGCCAGCCACTCGCATCCTCCGCACGACTTCGCGATTGGGCACGTGTAGGTCTTGAATCCCATATCTCTCCTGCTCAAACGAGCGATTCCGTGGCCGGTGGGACAGGCCCGGGGCCATGGAGTGCTAAGGTGGTTTCACTATTCATAGGGGGCGGGAAGCGCGGCCGCGCGGCCGTGGTCTCGCGAGCCACTAGAGAAAAGGATACGACATGGCATATATCCGCAAGGTCGGCGTCCTCGGCCAGGGCCACGTTGGCGCCCACGTGGCCCACTCCCTGCTCATGCAGGGTCTCGTTGACGAGCTCTATCTGTGCGACATCAATGACCAGAAGCTCACGAGCGAGGCGCAGGACTTCCGCGACGCCCTGTCGTTCTACCCGCACAACTGCAAGATCGTCACCTGTGGCGCCGAGTACGAGAAGCTCGCCGGCTGCGACGTCATCGTGAACGCCGCCGGCCAGGTCTCCGCCGCCGCCGGCAACCGCGATGGCGAGCTGTTCATCACCACCGACATCGCCCGCACCTTCATCGCGCGCATCGCTGATGCCGGCTTCAAGGGCGTCTGGGTCTCCATCTCCAACCCCTGCGACGTCGTCTGCACCGAGATTTGGCGCCTCTCCGGCTGCGACCCCAAGCG
>NZ_CEVYAT010000022.1:0-17814 GCF_982402205.1 Parolsenella sp.
GAGCAACACGGCTCCCAAGCCGCACGCCAGTGGCACCACAATTCTGCAAGCCGCAAGCCCCAGAATCGTAAGCAGGTACTTCTCGAGATAGATTGCCGCAAGCACTATGCCCAGGTTGGCCGCGATGTCGAGCAGCTTGCCCGAGATTCCCGAACCTCCCGGGAAGAACGACGTGGCAACCGAGGCCGCCGTCGAGGCACCCACGAGGGCCGTGACGTCCGCCGCCTTCTTGTCGAGCGCCTCGATGGTACCGGCATGCGTGTCGGGAGAGGAGGCAAGCGTCGCCAGTGGGAAGAAGCTCAGCAGCGCGATGAGCACCATGGCCACGCAGCCAATGATCTTGGCGCGCCGGCTCAGGGGCTCGCTGCCTTCGGGCGAAGGGGTGGGCACGGGCTGCCCAGCCGGTTGCCGCGTCTCGGTCTTCTCGAGCTCGTTCATGGCGTGCTCCTTCTCGTCGAATACCAGCATGGGCAGCTCACTGCTTATCTACCCCTCCTCGACGCGCAACGTAGAACCGGTGCGCCCGCGCTCGACCACGATCTTGTGCCCAATGCTCTGGCGCAGCAGCTCGACGTGGCTGATGATGCCCACGAGTTTGTTGCCGTTCTCGGGGCCCGTGAGTGTGCGCATCGTGAGGGCGAGCGACTCCTCGTCGAGCGTGCCAAAGCCCTCGTCGACGAACATCGTGTCGAGCTCGATGCCACCGGCATGCGCTTGAACCACGTCGGACAGCCCCAGCGCCAGGGCAAGGGATGCCTTGAACGACTCGCCGCCCGAGAGCGATGACGCGTCGCGCTCCTTGCCCGTGAAAGCGTCAAGAACATCGAGGTCAAGGCCCGTTTGCGCACTGCCCGAGGTCTCGGCGGAAAACCCGCGGCGAACGAGCTCGTAGCGGCCGTCGGTCATGACGGAGAGGCGCTGGTTTGCCGCCGCAAGCACGCGGTCGAGCCAACGCATCTGCAGGTACGTCTCGAAGCTCACGCGCCTCTTGCCCGAGAGCTGGCCGTTTGCCGTCCTCGACAGCGTGTCCATCTCGGCCAGGCGAGTTGCGAGGTCGCGCGCCTCTCCACCCAGTGCCCCGATCTGGCCGGCCAAGCTCGCGTTGGCCTTCCTGCGCGCACGGACCATCTCACGCTCCTCGTCCACACGCGCTTTCTCGGTACGGGCAGCGGCAAGCTGTGCGGCGGCATCCTCGGCGGACCCGCCATCATGCTCAAGCCGCGCGACCTGCCCCTCGAGGCCGCGCTTGCGCTCCTCGAGCACGTTGAGCTGGCGCTCCAGTTCCGCAGCCTTCGCCTGGGCGGCTTCGAGCTGGCAGTCGAAGTCCTCGACGAGGGCGCTCTTGCGCGCCCGCTCAGACTCGACCTCCTCGCGAGAGCCCGAGCTCAGCTGCGCGCCAATCGCCTCGGCGGCAGCGTGGGCGCTCGCCAGCTCGCGCTGCGCGACAGCGGCCTCCTCCCGAGCCGCCCCCATCGCCTCCTCGAGCGCGGCAACCTCCTTTTCGCTGGAAGCCACGCGCTCCTTGGCCTCTTTCAGCTCACCGACGGCACGGGTGGCCACCTGCACGCGCTCTTCCGCGCCAGCGAGCGCATCCCCCGCGACGGCGAGGGCGACGTTGGCCGCTTGGGCGTCCCGCTCCAAGAGCGTCCCCGCGAACTCGTTGAGGGCGGCCTCGCGCTCCCTGAACCTGGCCTGTGCCTCGTTTGCCGCATCCTGGCAGGCAGCCGCTCGCTCCTGAAGGGTGACCTGGCACTTCTCGGCCCGAGCGACCAGGATTTCGTTTTTCTCGAGCTCATCGACGCGTGCGAGAAGAACGGCAAGCTCTCGGTCTGCCCCCTTCTTCTCGCCCGTCAGCTTGGCGCCCAGCGCCTCGATCTGCTCGCAGGTGCCAAGGCGTTCTACGGCGGCATCGAGCTCTGCCTGCGCGGTCTCGGCCTGTTTGCGGGCCGCGGCCACGGCGGCGGACTTCTCGTTGGCGCAACCCGCTGCCTTGTCCGCCCTCTCCTTGGCACGGTCGAGCTCGTCGCGCGTGGGAACCGCGCCCTTGTGCACCGTGGGATGGGGATGCGCGGTCGAGCCGCACACGGGACAGGGCTCGCCCTCCCTGAGCTCGGCGGCCAGCACGCCCGCCTGACCATCGAGGAAGGCCTGGCGAAGCGCCGTGTAGGCCCCGTCCTTCGCATTCATCTCGGTACGAGCCGCAGCGTAGACGCTCGTTGCCCTCTCCAGCTCGTCAGAGCGCTCGGCAACGGCAACCTCGCGTGCATGAACCTCCTGGTAGTTCGCGCGCGCCTCAGCAAGCTTGCGTCCAAGTTCAACGACGGCTGCCCTGGCGCGCTCGCACTCGGCTGGCGCGCCGGCCAGCGAGGTCGCGCGGTCGTTCAAGCCCTCAAGCTCGGCACACGCCGCCTCAAGGTTGGACTCCGCCTGCTCCAGCTCGTCTTCCTTGGCCTTCGCGGCATCCCCCAGCTTCTCGAGCTCGGCCTGGCGGTGCGCAAGCTCGGCGAGGCGCTCGCAGGCCTCCTTGGCCTCCTCGAATGCCTTCCGTGCCGCGTCTTGATCGCCCTTGGCGCGCTCGAGTTCAACGGGGGCATCCGCGTGCGCAGCCATGCGGGCACGCCCCAGCTCGAGCCGTTCGCACGCACCGTCATGGTCGATGGCGAGCTTCTCGGCAGCGCTCTGCTTCGCCTTGGCCTCCCGGGCGGCCTTGACCTCCTCGGCCCTTGCCTCGTCGAGCCTCCTGAACGCCTCGAGCTCCTGGTCAAGGCGTGCCACCTGGGCGGCAAGTCCCTCGCGGGCGGGCTTGCGCGCCTCGAGCTCCGCAAGCTTGTCGCGCGCGGGCGCCACCTTCTGCCCCGCCGCCACAAACTCGCCGGCGGCCTGCGCAAGTTGCCTCTTGCAATCGGCAAGGCGGGTCGCGCGGTCTGCCAGGGTCACGAGCCGCTCGACCTCGCTGGCCGCACTGGCGCACGTCTTGTCAAGGGCAACGAGCGCCCGCCCATCGGCCTCGTCTTGCTCTGCGATAAGGGCCAGGGCCTCGTCGGCGTTGGGCAGCGAGGCCTCACACAGGGCCTCCGCCCTCTCTGCACGCTCCTCGCCCTCCACCTGGATGTTGGGCACGAGGGCAAGGAGCTTCTCCCTGCCTGCGCGGCCCTGCTCCTCGAGCTCGCCCGCGCGGGCTTTCAGGGCCCTCTGGAAGCTCTCGTAGGGAGCCGTGCCAAAGAGCCTGCGCATGATCTTGCCGCGCTCGCTGGTGTCTGCCTTGAGGAGGCGGCGGAAGTCTCCCTGCGCGATCATCACCACCTGCGAGAACTGGTTGCGGTCGATGCCCAGCAGCTCCTGGATTGCCTCGTTGGCCTCCTTCATGCGCGTGATGGGCGCCTCGCCCCCAGCCATGAAGCTTACGCCGGCGAGCTGCGTCGCCATGCCCTCGCCGCGCTTCTTGGGGCGCTCGTACTCGGGGTTGCGGCGCACGGTGTAGGCCTTGCCATGGTGAACGAACTCGAGCTCAACGTAGGTGGGCGTCTCCTTCTTGGCAAAGTCGCTGCGCAGGCTGCGCGTGGTGCGGTCCGAGCCGCTCGCCTGCCCAAACAGGGCAAACGAGATCGCGTCGAAGATGGTGGTCTTGCCGGCACCCGTGTCACCGCAGATGAGGTAGAGGCCGTGCGCGCCCAGGCGGTCGAAGTCGATGGTGACCTCGCCCGCATAGGGGCCAAACGCGCTGATGGTGAGTTTGGTGGGTCTCATCTACTTCTCCTCAATCTTCTTGAGCTCGTCGACGACCACGCCGCGCTGGGCATCCGTGAGCTCGCTTCCGTTCTGCAGCTCGTAGAACTCGCAGAACAGGTCAAGCGGGCTCGTGCCGTCCTCGCCCGCGGCCGGGGCGTCCGAGGACACGCCGGCGGCGCGCGTTCGGGCGTTGTCATACTCGAGGCTCATGACGTTGGGATAGACCTCGCGCAGCTGCGCCAGGGCGTCAAGCACGGGGTTCTCGTCGGTCAGCACGGCGTAGATGTAGTCCTCGCGGCTGGTTCCGGGCTCGCCAGCGACCTCGCTCGACACGAGGCGCTCGAGCGGCCCTCGCAGGCGGCGCAGGTCATGGAGGGGCTCAAGCGCCGCGAGCTCGATGGCGGGCTCGTCGCCGGGCTTGCCCAGCTCGACCAGGGTGGCTGACTTCTGGCCGCGCCACTCGGAGAGGGAGTACTTGAGGATGGAGCCAGAGTAGCGCACGGCATCGTGGCCCACGCGCTGGGCACCGTGGACGTGCCCCAGTGCCACGTAGTCAAACGGGTCGAATACGCTCGCGTCGACGTTGTCCATGCCGCCCAGCGACAGCTCCGAGGCGCAGCGCTCGGGCGAGATGCCGCCACTCGTCACGAACTGGTGGGCCACGCAGACGTTGCGCACGCGCCGGCCCTCTTCGTCAACATCACGCAGCTCGCAGGCGTCGACCACCACGCGCAGGGCGTCGGTGTAGTCCAAGACCTGCGCGTCCGGAAAGAAGTGGCGCACCGTTGCGGGCTGCAGGAAGGGAATGGGCCAGACGTCGACCGGGCCAAGCTCGTCTGTCAGGCGCACGGGCTCGATACGGCCGTCGAAGACCGGCGACACGTGGATGCCCTGGTTGGCGAGCAGGCTCGAGGCATAGGCCACGCGCTCGGCCGAGTCATGGTTGCCCGCGGTCACGATGGCCGGGACGCCCGTGGCGGCGAGCTGGGCGAGGAACCAATCGACGAGGGCCACGGCGTCCGCGCTGGGCATCGAGCGGTCATAGAGGTCGCCCGCGACGAGCACCGCATCGACGCCGCGCCCGCCAATCATTCCTATGACCTGCTCGAGCACATGGCGCTGGTCCTCGAGCAGGGAAAACTCGCACACCGACTTTCCGATGTGCAAATCCGAGATGTGCAGCAGCCTCATGGCCCCTCCCTAGGGTCGAACCGGGATCGAATTCCAATTGTCTCCATTGTATTGCTCGCCCCTGACACTATTTCTCAGTCACGTGACAGGGGGCCGGTCTTCCGTCTCCGCAGATTGGGGACAAAAGACCCGTCCCCCCCGTCCCCGCGCCCCGCGTCGCCGGGCGCACAGGGCGTGGGCCAAACGGCCCACCCGCATGTCTCCCCACCGCTTATAGGCGGTAAAACCACTTATAAGGGGTGGTGGAATGCGGCCACAAACCACATATTTGAGCCATGCCGACTCAAGACACATACTCCCTCACCTGCGCCTTTGCGAAGAAGTTCGCTCTGCGTCTGCGCAGCCTGCGCGAAAGCAGGGGCCTCACCCAGGAGAAGGTCGCCGAGCTTGCCGGCATGAACACGAACACCTACCAAAAGTACGAGCGCGGCATCCTTGACGAGGACAAGCCCGCCAACCCTCGCCTGTCGTCGCTCCTCTCGATTGCCAGCGCATTTGAAATGGACGTGAGCGAGCTGCTCGTGGTCGAGTACGATAGCTCCGTCACCGGACGCGCGACCCTAGCCGGCCAAAACCTCGACCCAGCCTGGACAGGGCAGCACCGCGACGGCGTAACGACCATATAACTCCAGCTCGGAGGTCACATGTACGGACTGCAGGCCGAGGCCCACTTCGACGGTGCCCACTTCCTCACCAACTACTACGGCAAGTGCGAGAACCTCCACGGCCACCGCTGGCGCGTCGTCGCCACGATCGAGGTCGAGCAGCTGCAGGACGGCACCGGCGTCGGAGGCGGCCTTCGCGAGGACGGTACGCAGACCGGCGACGGCACGATGCGCGACATGGTCGTCGACTTTGGCGTCTTCAAGCGCGTCGTCGCCGAGGTAGCAGGCGAGCTCGACCACACCTTCCTCGTCGAGGAGGGGTCGCTTGCGCCCGCGACCATCGCGGCACTCGAGAGCGAGGGCTTCACCCTGACCATCCTGCCCTTCCGCACCACGACCGAGAACCTCGCCCGCTGGTTCTACGAGCGCCTCGAGCAGCGCGGCCTGCCCGTCTCGCAGGTCGAGGTCGACGAGACGCCCAACAACCGCGCCTTCTACGCTGCAAGCGGTCACGTAGGCCGCTAGCTGCAGCTTTGCCGCTCCATTTGCACTGGGGTGCCCCGCTGTCAACACCCGAACATAGCGTGACGGCCTTGTGGTCGTTTCAGAATCGCCGTCCTTAGTGTCCGATTCGCGTTGCATCATGGGTTCACGGGAAAACGAACACGTGTTTGCGAGCGGAGGCGAGGCACATGACAGGCACCACACCCCGGCGCGCGGCCATGCCCGACGACCCCACAGACACGGGGCACGTCTACCTCTGCATCGACCTCAAGAGCTTCTACGCCTCCGTCGAGTGCGCGGACCTTGGGCTCGACCCGTTTAAGACCAACCTCGTCGTGGCAGACACGAGCCGCGGCCCCGGCACCATCTGCCTGGCGCTCTCCCCCGCAATCAAGGCCTGCGGCCTGTCGGGCCGCCCACGGCTGTTCCAGATTCCCAAGAACATCCGCTACCGCGCCATCAGGCCCCACATGCGCCGCTACATGGAGGTATCGGCGCAAATCTATAGCATCTATCTGCGCTTCATTGCCAAGGAAGACATCCACGTCTACTCGATCGACGAGTGCTTCATCGACGCCACGCCCTACCTTGCGCTCTACCAGGCAGACGGGGCAGGCCTCGCGCGTATGCTCATGGACACCGTCTATGCCGAGACGCGCATCTGTGCCACGGCCGGCGTGGGCACCAACCTCTTCCTCGCCAAGGTGGCGCTCGACATCCTCGCCAAGCACGAGCCCAGCCACATCGGCGTGCTCGACGGCCCCACGTTTCGCCAGAAGATCTGGCGCCATCGTCCCATCACGGACATCTGGCAGGTGGGCCCGGGCATCGCGCGCAGGCTCGCCCGCCTGGGCGCCTACGACCTCGCGGGGGTCGTCGCCATCGACGAGGCAACCCTGCGCCGCGAGTTCGGCGTCAACGCGGTCCACCTCGCCGAGCACGCCCGCGGCATCGAGAACTGCACCATTGGCCAGATCCAAGCCTACGAGCCGCAGCAGCACTCCATCAGCGTGGGCCAGGTGCTCACGCACCCCTACACGGCAGACGAGGCGCTCACCGTCGTGCGCGAGATGGTCGACGAGGGCGTTCTCGACCTCATCGGCAAGGGCCTGGCCTGCGGCCACGTCTCGCTATGGGTTGGCTACCACATGGATGTGACGGACTGGGAGCTCGCCTGCGTCCGGCGCGGCCCGCACGCCGCGGCCTCGCACAAGCTCGCGGCCCACA
Source organism: Parolsenella sp. (assembly GCF_982402205.1). Lineage (NCBI taxonomy): Bacteria > Bacillati > Actinomycetota > Coriobacteriia > Coriobacteriales > Atopobiaceae > Parolsenella > Parolsenella sp. Next base: position 7,257 of record NZ_CEVYAT010000022.1, read on the forward strand.
CCTCGTCGCGCGAGGCGCTCATGCGCGAGGTCGAGCGCCTGTTTGCCGAGGTCGTGGACACGCGGCGCAAGGTCAAGCGCCTGAGCATAGGCCTTGGCGCCCTCATCTCCCAGAGCCTTGCCGAGCCCACGCTGTTCGTAGACGTGCAGGCCGAGGAGACTGAGCGCAGGCTCGTCGCCACGACGCTCGCCGTAAAGCAGCGGTTTGGAAAGAACGCGATCATCCGCGGCCGAAGCCTCCGCGAGGAGGCCACGGGGCGCGACCGCAACGCACAGGTGGGAGGACACCATGCATAACAGCCTTCTTGGTTCGGAGAGCTCGCCCGTGGCACGCGCCGCCACCCCAACCGACGCCGCGCAGTTCATGCCGTTCGCAGCCCTCACCGGCTACTACGACGTCGTGCGCGAGCAGGAGCGCGTCCGCGAGCCGCGCCACACCATGACCGAGGAGCGCACCGAGCAGATCTCGCGAATGCTCTCGCGCCTGGGCAAGGGCAGCGAGGTGCGCGTCACCTACTACGCGCGGGACTCCTACGAGACCTGCGTGGGTACGGTGCGCCAGATCGACGCCGCCTTCAGGACGCTCGAGCTCACGCAGGGCGGCTCCCGCTCGAGCAGGCGCATCCTGTTCGAGGACATCTGGGAAATCGACTGGCTCGGCTAGGCACGGTCCGACGCCTCGCCGAGGCACGGAGGGCGGGGTCGGCGGTTCCGTCACCACGGGCGTAGTCCCGCACGGCCAGCACGGGCGGCAACCACCCGGGGCGTCCGCGCGTACAATGGCACGGACACGAGAGGAGCCCGCATGGCAGAACAGACAGCGAGGTACGAGGAGAGGCGGCGCCTCGAGGCAGACCGCTTCGAGGTCTCCGTTGGCAGGCTGCACGTCAACGACGCTGACTTTCCCTACTCGTTCATACGCATTCGCCCGGGCGTGTGCGTCCTGCCCCTCATCGAGGGCGAGGGTGAGCCCCAGACCGTGCTCATCCGCCAGTTCCGCCCCGCCACGGGCAGCATGCAGGTCGAGCTTCCGGCCGGCGCCATCGACGAAGGCGAGCAGCCCCGCGACACGGCGGCGCGCGAACTGGCCGAGGAGACGGGCTACGTGGCCTCCGAGCTCGTTGACCTGGGCCCCTTCCACCCCTCGCCCGGTGCCACCGCTGAGACGATCCACCTGTTCCTTGCCCGCTGCGGCGGGCAGACGAGTGACGCGCGCCCAGACGCCAGCGAGGACATACGCCAGCGGGTGGTGCCCCTCTCCCATCTCGAGGGCCTCATCGCAAGCGGCGAGTTCCGCCACGGCGCGGGGCTCGCGGCCTGGGCGCGTGCGCAGGCGCGCGGCCTGCTGAGCGACCAGGCACAACCGGCAACGCCACGGCCCGCGCCGCAGGCAGGGGATGTCGCGCGTGCCGCCGGCCAGGCGGAGATGCGCTCATGACAAGCGAGTCTCCCCTCGACATCCTGCGGCGCGTCTTTGGCTACCCAAGCTTTCGCGCGCACCAGGAGCAGATCATCGACGCCGCCCTTGCCGGGCAAGACGTCATGGCCATCATGCCCACCTCGGCAGGCAAGTCGATCTGCTACCAGGTGCCCGCCCTGGCCCTCGGCGGCCTCACCGTCGTGGTGTCGCCCCTCATCTCGCTCATGAGCGACCAGGTCTGCGCCCTGCGCGAGTTGGGCGTCGCCGCGGCCTGCCTCAACAGCTCGCTCGCCGCGCCCGACCGCCTCCAGATTCTCGACCAGGCGCGGGCGGGCGAGCTCACGCTGCTCTACGTGGCGCCCGAGCGCCTCGACGACCCCGCCTTTCTCGACCTGACGCACGAGCAGCCGCCCCGCCTGCTCGCCATCGACGAGGCCCACTGCATCTCGCAGTGGGGCAACGACTTTCGTCCCAGCTACCAGCGCATTCGCGAGTTCGTCGACCAACTCGAGACCCGCTGCCCCGTCATGGCGCTCACCGCAACCGCCACCCGCCAGGTGCGCGAGGACATCGAGGGCTCCCTTGGCCTCGAGAACCCCCTGCGCGTCGTGGCGAGCTTCGACAGGCCCAACCTCTCGTTTGCGGTCGAGCGGCCCACAAGCAGGCGCGCCAAGGACGAAGCGCTCGCGCGCTTCGTCGCCGACCGGCCGGAGCGCAGCGGCATCATCTACTGCATGAGCCGCCGCTCCGTCGAGCAGGTCTGCGACGACCTCTGCGAGCGCGGCATCGCCGCCACCCGCTACCACGCGGGTCTCTCCCCCGACGAGCGCGAGCGCAACCAGGCAGACTTCATCTATGACCGCAAGGCCGTCATGGTGGCCACGAACGCCTTTGGCATGGGCATCGACAAGAGCAACGTGAGCTACGTCGTGCACTACAACCTGCCACTCTCGCTCGAGAACTACTACCAGGAGGCGGGCCGTGCCGGCCGCGACGGCACGGCGGCCGAGTGCCTGCTGCTCTACAGCCCCGCGGACGTCCACACGGCGGAGTTTCTCCTCTCGCGCACCGAGCGCTCGGACCTCACGCCCGAGCAGCTCGAGCAGCTGCGCCAGGCAGACGACGCCCGCCTGCGCCAGATGGTCTTCTACGCCACTACCACCAACTGCCTGCGCTCGTTCATCCTGCGCTACTTTGGCGAGGAGGCCCCGGCCTACTGCGGCAACTGCTCGAACTGCCTCGCAGACTTCGAGGAGACGGACGAGCGCACCAACGCTCTCAAGATCGTGAGCTGCGTGGCCTGCGTGCGCCAGCAGGCCCGCGCGCAGGGAATGCATGCCGAGAGCGTTGGCGCGGGCCTCATCGTCGACATCCTGCGTGGCTCGCACGCCGCCCGCGTGCTCGAGCGCGGCTACGACGCCCTGTCGACCTACGGCATCATGGCAGACGTCCCCGTGCCGCAGATTCGTTCGCTCATCGACGAGCTCGTCTACCGCGGCGTGCTCGGCCGCTCGGCGGGCAACTTCCCCACCATTACCCTCACCGCCCGCAGCGGCGCCTTCCTGCGCTCGACCGAGCCCCTCCTCGTCAAGGTTGCCAAGGGCAGGCCGCGACCGGCAAGGCACGCCCGTACCGCCCAGGACGCATCGGCGGAGCGCGCAGACCTCACGCCCGAGCAGGCCCAGCTCTTCTCGGCCCTGCGCACGCTGCGCACCGAACTCGCCCGCGAGCAGCAGATTCCGCCCTACCTCATCTTCAACAACGCCACGCTCGAGGACATGTGCCGCAAGCGCCCCCGCAGCACGGAGGAGCTGCTCGAGGTAAGCGGCGTGGGCGCCAAGAAGGCCGAGCGCTACGGGGAGGCCTTCCTCGAGGCCATCGCCAACGCGCCCGCCTAGCCGCCCGAGCGTTTCTGATCGGTGAACTTCGCCAGGCGGCCCGGCGTGGCGCGGCACGCACCTCGCATCGTATTCCTACAATCGCGCTAGGAGATAATTTGCATGGACAACGCCACCAAGAGCTCGGTCCAGGAGGCGCTCGCGGCGCTGGGCCTCTCGCCCAGTCGCCTCATCAAGGACACCACGCGCGAGCAGCGTATCGAGATCATCGAGCGCTCGCTGTCGTGGTGTGGCGAGGGCAGCTGCGACAACTGCGGCTCGTGCCGCCTGGGGTCGGGCGACCCCTGGAAGGCCTACGCGCCCCACATCGACGGCCTCAAGGAAATCGACGAGATTAACGCCGAGATAGCGGCGGCTCGCGAGAGCCGCCTCGAGCGAGGCTAGCGGCCCGTCCGCTACAATCGCACAGAGCACAAACACACCGCCGCGCCCATCTGCGCGGTACAGCTACGCAAAGGAGAGCACATGCGCACCGTGAACGTTGGCATCATCGGCCTGGGCACCGTGGGCGGCGGCGTCGCCCGCCTCATCCTGAGCCACCACAACGAGTATCTTGCCAGCTATGGCATCGACCTGGGCATCGCCCGCGCCTGCGCGCTCGACCCCGAGGCGGCCCGCGCCTGCGGCATCGCCGACGACACCTTCACCGCCGACTGGCACGACGTCGTGAGCGACCCGGCCGTCGACGTCGTGGTCGAGCTCATCGGCGGCGAGCACCCCGCCACCGAGATCTACGAGGCGGCCTTCGCCAACGGCAAGCACGTCGTCACCGCCAACAAGGCCCTGCTCGGCCGTCACGTCGAGGCGCTTGCCGCCAAGGCACGCGCCAACGGCGTGCAGCTCAAGTGCGAGGCGAGCTGCGGCGGCGGCATCCCCATCGTGAGCACCCTCGAGCACGACCTCGTGGGCAACAAGATCCTCACCATCGCCGGCATCCTCAACGGCACCACCAACTACATCCTGTCGCGCATGGAGTCCGAGGGCGCCGACTACGCCGACGTCCTGGCAGACGCCCAGGCCAAGGGCTACGCCGAGGCCGATCCCTCGGCCGACGTCGACGGCTTTGACGCCGCAAGCAAGACGGCCATCCTCGCCTCGATTGGCTTCCGCACCCGCGTCACCACCGACGACGTCTTCCAGCAGGGCATCCGCACCATCGCCGCTGAGGATATCGCCGCCGCGCACGAGCTTGGCTACACCATCAAGCTACTTGGCATCGCCCGCAACACCAGCGACGGCGTCGACGTGCGCGTACACCCCACGATGATCCCGCTCGACCACCAGCTCGCCAAGGTCTCCGGCGCCATGAACGCCGTGTACGTCGTGGGCGACGCCGTAGGCGAGACGATGTTCTACGGCGCCGGCGCCGGCTCCTTCCCCACCGCGAGTGCCGTCGTGGGCGACATCCTCACCCTCGCCGATCCCATCAGCCACGGCTCGGCGCCCCTGCCCGAGGCCGAGCCCTTCCAGCACACGCTGCCGCTGCGCCCCATGGACGAGCTCGAAACCAAGTACTACGTGCGCCTTGCCGTCGCCGACCGCGTGGGCGCGCTCGCCGAGGTCGTCAACGTCTTCGCCAAGCACGACATCTCGATCTCGCTCATCAACCAGCTCGAGGACGGCACGGCAGACGGCGACGCCTGCTCCGTCATCTTCCTGACGCACGAGGCCCTCGAGAAGAACATGCAGGCCGCCGCGGCCGAGCTCACGCAGGCGAGCTGCGTGCGCGCCGTCGCCAACGTGCTGCGCATCGAGGACACCAACGCCTGGACCGATGGCGTCATGGCCAACTAGCCGCAGCTCACAGTACTCATCGCCACAAAGAGGAACCCTCCGAAGCCAGCTTCGGAGGGTTCCTCTCGCTATCTGCGTATGCGTGGCGCCTAGGCGAGCGCGGCGGCGATGGCGGCGCAGAAGGCCGGGATGTCGTCGGGGCAGCGGCTCGTGATGAGCGTCTGGCCGTCGGAGTCGTCGACGTGGGCCTCCTCGTCGACCCACACGAAGCCGCCGTTCTCCATGTCGATGCGGTTGAACTCGCAGCTCGTCACCGTCTTGCCCTTGGCGACACCGGCGTTCACGAGCAGCCACGGGCCGTGGCAGATGCAGGCCACGACCTTCTTGGCGTCCATGAATTCACGCATGATGCGGTGCGCTTCGGGGCTGATGCGCAGACGGTCCATGTTGACGGTGCCGCCCGGGACGATGAGGACGTCGTAGCCCTCGGCGCCGGCCTCGGCGAGGCTCTTGTCTGGCACGATCTGCTGAGAGTCGTAGCGGTCGCCCGTGACGCAGTCGACAGGGTTGCTCGCCGCGGCAATCGTGACCTCGGCGCCAGCCTCGCGCAGGAACTTCGCAGGCTCGAGAAGCTCGGGCTCCTCGGTGCCGTAGCCCTCGACGATGATCAGGGCGCTCTTTCCGGTAAGGTCTGCCATGTTCCCTCCTTTGTTGCGGCGCGAGGCCGCGAGGATTCTGCCAACAGTGGCAGCGTACGCATCAAAGGTAGGCCGCAAACCCTCTAATTCGCGAGCGGGGGCATGCGGTCGGCAGACAAGCGCCCTACTCGACGCCGCGCTCAGAGAGGCCCACGCAGCCCTCACGCTCCACGGCCTCTCCCGCCAGGGCGCGCACGCAGCGCCCAACGCCGCGAGCCGCCTGCTCGAGGGGCACGTTCCTGGCGTCAACCAGCAGGCGGCCCACCCCCGCCCGCGCCAGCTCGAGCGCCTCGGGCACAAGGTCAACCGGCTCGTCGAGGTAGACGCGCGACCTACCGCGTCCATCGGTCCTCACGGGCAGGGCGCGCTCGTCGATGTTCACGAGCCAGTGGCTCTTGTAACGGTACGGACAGTTCGCATGGTCGCGGTCGCACGCGTAGGCAACCTGCAGCGCGCAGTGTTCGCAGGTCATGAGGCGCGGCCGACCAAAGACGCACGCGCCAACGGGCAGGGCGCCCGCGCGGGCAAGGCGGCACATCTGGCCCAGCGACAGCTCGGGCGAGAGCCAGGCGAGGCAAGCCCCCATGGCGTCGAGCGCGCGCAGGGCAGCGGCGTTGTGCGCGGGAATGCAGCCGCGCGCCTCGGCCAGGGCACCACGCTCGCAAGCAAGCGCCAGCTCGGAGACGTTTCCCACCGCAACGGACCGCCCCTCCATGACCCAGGGATCAAGGCGGGCGTGGTCGCCCTCGCGACACACCTCGTCGAGCACGGGCACAACCAGGCCGCGACGCACCTCATCCGCCAGCCCCTCTGTAGGCTCACGGTCAATGACGTCGAGGTAGATGCGGGTGGCACCGGCCTCGCGCAGCTCGCGCGCGTCGTCGGGGGCGCTCACCAGCGCACAGATCTCACAGCTCTCGCTCAAGCCTGCTCACCGCCTCGGCCGCCTCGCACACCAGCTCCACGCTCCGCGTCACGCGCACGTCGGCGCCAGACGGCACGGCGCGCGGCACCCTCACCACAACGCGCTCGCCCGCAGCCACCGCACGCGGCGCCACAACCACCAGGAAGCGCGTGGGCTCGCTCGCGTGGCGCAGCTCGAGCGAGTCGCCGGCGTCCACTGGGGCGTCGAGCTCAAGCTCGATGGTGCCCCTTAGCTGCTGGCCGTCGCGCGGGACAAAGCCCGGCTCGGGCTCAAAGCCCAGCACGTGGCCCACGAGCTCGCCTCGGTTGCCGCTGCGCTCGTAGCTCATGAGGCCGTTGCCAGACTCGCCGAGAAGGTAGCAGTCGACGAGCCCTCGATTGAAGCTGCGTTTGAGGCGGCGGCGCAGCGCCTCCCCGTTAGGCTGCCCGCCCGCGGCGAGGGCGTCGAGCGCCACGCGGTAGGCGCTCGTCACGGCATAGACGTAAGGGCTCGGCTTCATGCGGCCCTCGAGCTTGAGGGAGGCCACGCCCGCACGGGCGAGCGCACGCACGTCTCCCACCACGCAGTTGTCGCGCGTGCACAGGGCGCGCTCGCGCTCGGCCGGCTGCAGGCGCACGCCCTCCTCTCCCACCAGGTCAAACGGCAGGCGGCAGGGCTGGGCGCACATGCCACGGTTGGGAGAGCGGCCCTCGCGCAGAAAGCTCGAGAGCATGCATACCCCCGAGTAGCTGGGGCATATTGCCCCGTGCGAGAAAACCTCGAGCTCAAGGCTGGTGCGCCCGGCAATCGCCGCGATCTCTTCCAGCGGCAGCTCGCGCGAGAGCGTCACGCGGCTCGCGCCCAGCTCCTCGCACAGGCTCACACCACGCGCGTCGTGCACGTTGGCCTGGGTCGACACGTGAATCTCGGCCCCGGGCAGCCGGCGACGCACCTCGACCAGAAAACCCCAGTCCTGGATGATCAGGGCGTCGGCCCCGGCGTCAAGCACGCGCACGGCGTCGTCGACGGCACCGGCGAGCTCGTCTTGTGCCACGACCACGTTCATCGTCACGTAGACACGGGCGTCATGGGCATGAGCCAAGCTGCACAGGCTCGCAAGCTCGTCGAACGATATGCCGCCCGCGCGACGGCGCGCGTTGAGGGTGCCCGTCACGCCGCAGTAGATGGCATCGGCTCCCCCGGCGATGGCGGCAAGGAACGCCGCGCGGTCGCCCGCGGGGGCCAGAAGCTCGGGTATGTCATGCTCGCGTGTCATGGGCTACGAGTCTAGCAAAGCTCGCGCGGGCCCTACTCGGCAGGCTCCATCGAGACGAGCTCAACCTTCCACGCAAAGTCGTGCGAGGTCAGGCCGTGGCCGCCCACGACCATCTCACCCACTTGGTTGTCGAACGGATCGTTGCGCAGCACGTCGCAGGCAGGCGCAAGATTACCCTCGAACTGCGCGTTTGCCACCATGCGCCACGGCCCCAGGTTGCCAAAGTAGAAGCGGCGCCGTGCCTCATCGCCATCGCGGCGGGCGGCGGAGCCAAACGAGCAGTCGGCCCAGAGCCAGCCCAGCCCCCCGACGTAAAACATCGCCCAGTCGTGCGGGCCCACATGGTCGGGTGCGGCATACAGACCGCTCTGCCAGCGGGCGGGCACGCCACCCAGGCGGCACAGCGTGATGAACGTGAGCGCAAAGACGCCGCAGTCTCCCCGCAGCGACTTAGCGCAGTTGTCGGCAATGCCGTCGAGCAACACATAGGCGGGCTGGAAGCGATAGTCCACGTTCTTGGTCACGTAGTCATAGGCAGCCCGCGCGCGCCCCAGCGCGTCGCCCTCGGCAAGGCCCGCAAAGATGCGGTCCGCGAGCGCGCGCAGGTAGGGGGTAAAGGCAACGTGCGGCCGATCCTCCCGCAAGTCGGCGAGGCAGGGCGCGGGAGCCATGCCGACGCGCGGTGCGGGCGCGGCCGGGGCGCCCACCCACAGGTCTGCGTAGGGGGCGCAGGTCGTGTACTCGTACTCGACATAGAAGCCGCGCGTGCCCTCCCGCTCCCAGTACATCGTGCGCTGCGGCGCGTCCTCGGCGGCAGCGATACCGCCCGGCGTGGCGTCGACCACGCGCATGTCCGCCTGCTGCGGGCACGCGGCCGGCAGCGGCAGCCAGCACCTCACCGGCGTGTCGGCGCCAGTCTCAACACCCTCGCCCGCCTCGATGCTCGCGCGGATGCGAACGCGGCGCGCGGCGTGACCCCGCTCGCGCATCTCGTCAATCGTGGCGAGCTGCTCCGTGCGGTCGGACGCAGGGCACGAGAGCCCCGGCACCTCCTCGGGATACTTGCGCAGCGCGTCGAGAAAGCTCGCGAGGAAACGCTGCTCGCCCTCGACGAGACGCCAGTCGATGCGCCCGCGGTCAATGAGGGCGTCGAGGTCCCCCTCGCCAAAGTCGGGCCACTCGGCACGAATCTGGGCCAGGGCCTGCTCGCGCGTCACGCAGAAGTCGCGCGGCGCCCGCAGCATGCGGGCGCGCTCGGCACGCAGGCAGGCGGCGAGCTCGGGGCGCGCTCCGGCGGCGAGTTCGTCCTCGATGAGGCGAACGGCGTGCGCGAGCTCGCCCGCGTCCTTGAGGCGCGCGATCTCTGCGGGAAGCCCGTCGTCAAGGTGTCGGATGTCCTCGTTCGTCGCGTCGAATTCGCCCATCTCGTCTTTGCTCCCCGTCTTCTCGTCATGACGCGGGCGCTGCGGGCACAAGGTCCGCAGCGCCACATACGCCCCATGGTAGCCCTAACGAGCTCATCAAGGCTCGCACCAACCGCTCGCCGGACCCGCGGGGCACCGTTCGCCGCAAATTTGGGCTATGCCGCACGCCCGCGGCCATACTCCCCCTTGGCCGTCGATTCGGTCACCGGCAGCAAATGTCCAGCATACGGTGGTCAACGTCGCGGCCGCGCATATCCAGGCGGTAGGCAGGGGCGCCCGCCGCACCCAAGCAGAACAGGGGCATCACATGAATCTCAGGGAGAAGTACGGCGAGTGGGGCATCGTCCTTGGAGCCACCGAAGGCGTGGGCGAGGCCTTCTGCAAGAAGCTGGCCGAGGGCGGCATGAACCTCGTCATGGTGGGCCGCCGCGAGGAGCTCATGCGCGAGAAGGCCGAGAAGTTCAAGGAGGAGTACGGCGTCGACTACAAGGTCGTACGCGCCGACCTCTCCCAGCCCGATGACGCCTGCGAGAAGATCTTCGCCGCCACCGAGGGCCTCGACATGGGCTTCATGAGCTACGTGGCGTGTCTGCACCACTTTGGCCGCCTCCAGGACGTCGACCTCGCCGTCCACGAGCAGTGCCTCAACGTCAACGTCATCAGCTTCCTGCGCATCTTCTACCACTACATGAAGCAGTTCGCCGCCCAGGACCGTGGCGCCGTCATCAACGTCTCGTCCATGACGGGCATCTCGGGCTCGCCGTTCAACGGCCAGTACGGCGCCGGCAAGGCCTACATCCTCAAGCTCACCGAGGCAGTCGCCTACGAGACCAAGAAGACCGGCGTCGACGTCGAGGCCATCACGCTGGGCACCACCCTCACCCCCACGGCCATGAAGAACTTCCCCAAGGGCCCGGCCGGCGACGCGGTCGTCAAGATCGCCCTCACCCCCGACCAGGTCGCCGACGAGGCGTTCGAGAAGCTCGGCCATGAGATGTCGGTTATCGCCGGCGAGCGCAACAAGAACAGCGTGCACGACTGGAAGGCCAACCACACGGAGGACGAGTACATCGCCTATATGGGCGCCTTCTACGAGAACTAGCGCCACGCACGCGGCTCAACGTCTCCGCATCCCCACCCGCCCGAGCCATGAACTGCACCCCAAAACTTGGACGGCATAAATAAGAACTACGCCGCAAGGGACT
>NZ_CEVYAT010000023.1:0-16987 GCF_982402205.1 Parolsenella sp.
CCGCCTCGAACGTCTCCTCGATCGCATACTCGTGGCGCGCCGAGCGGTTGCGCGCGATGCTCTTGCGCTCGCGCTTCTTAGGCATCGGCATGGCTGCCCTCCCCTTCCGCGTCGGTGCTGCGGATGAGCTCGAGCAGGGCCTTCACGGCGGGGGCGCCCACCAGGTCGCGGGCCCTCACCGTGAGGTTCGTAGCGAGGCTGCGGTCCTTCGACGCCACGTCGGTGGCGCACATGAGCAGGCACAGGGCCACCTCGGCGTTGGCACCCTCGGGCAGGCCGTTCTCGGCCATGACCTGGGATGTCTGCTCGTCAGTGAGCGCATCGGGGTCGCAGGGCGTTCCCTTCACGCGGTCGACGAGGTCATCGAGCACGTTGTCGGACCAGTCGAGCCTGCGGGCGCAGCGCAGGCAGGCCGCGGCGGCGGAGTCGGCGCCAGTGTCCATGAAGTGGCGAGCAAAGTTGCAGAAGGCGCGCACGAGGTGGCGCACGTCGCTCGCACACTCGAAGACCGAGAAGGTGAGGGCCAGGTACTCGTCGATGTCCCCGTTCGTGCGATAGAGCTCGGCAAGGTCGAGGCGGTAGCCGCAGCCCATCGGGTTCCAGCGCACGGCCTGACGCAGCGCCTCGGTAGCGGCGGCGTAGTCGCCCTCGCTCACCAGCACAAACGCGAGGTCGGCATAGAGGCGGTCGAGAGGCTCGCCAACGTCGCGCAGCTCGCGCGGGTCCTTCTCGACACGGCGGTAGCACAGGCGCTCGAAGACCGTGGGAAAGCTGAACCACTGCACCTCGTCGGTGGTGGGGCAGTTGCGGTCAACGTACTCCTCGGCATCGGCCGCAAGGCGCTCGAGCAGCTCGCAGGCGAGCTCCCCCTGGCCTCCGGCAAACAGGCCCTCGGCAGCATCGAGCTCGTCGGTCATATTGGTGCGTTCGTTCATTGCACGTCCTTTCGGGCGGCGGCCTGCGGGCAGGCACCGCGCGCAAGAGTGAAGTCTATCTGGCCCTTCTCGGGCTTGCAGCCAGCCACGGTGACGGCGACGCGCCGCCCCAGGTGCCAGCGGCGACCCGTGGACTCGCCGGTGAGACACATCGTACCCTCATCGTAGGCGAACCACTCGTCCCCCAGGGCGCGAATGGGCAGCAGCCCCTCGGCGCACGTCTCGTCAAGGCGAACGAAGAGGCCAAAGCGCTCGACGCCCACGACCACGCCCGAGAAGCTCTCGCCCACATGCTGCCCCATGAGCTGCGCCATCTTGACGCGCTGGCTCTCGCGGGCGGCGGCGTCGGCGGCGCGCTCTCGCTCGGAGCAGGTGTGGCACAGCTGCGGCATCGCGGCAAGCTCCGCCCTGCGGGCGCGCACGTCAAAGCCGGCATCGGTAGCCATCCCGATGCGCACCTTGAGCGCACGGTGCACCGTTACGTCGGGATAGCGGCGGATGGGCGAGGTGAAGTGGCAGTATGCCGAAGCCCCCAGCGCATAATGCCCGTCGTTTCTGGGCAGGTAGACGGCGCGCTTCTGGGCGCGCAGCAAAAGCGAGTTGGCCGGAACCTCGGCGCTCGTGCCGCTCGCCCGTTCAAGCACGTCCTGCAAGGCAAACGGGTCGGCCGCGCGCAGGCGCTCGTACTCGCCCGGCTCCAGCAGGTCGAGCTCACGCAGGGCAAGCAGAGCCTGGCCCATGGAGTCGGGGGCGGGCCGCTCGTGCACGCGGAAGGCGCAGGGCACCTCCTCGGCATGCGACGCGAGCATCTGGGCCACCACCTCGTTGGCAACGAGCATGGCCTCCTCAACGAGCGACGTGGCACGGGTGCGCTCGCGCACGCTCACCCCCGTGGGCACGCCCTCGCCGTCGAGTTCCACCTTGGCCTCGACGGTCTCGAAGTCCACCGCACCGCGCTCGCGGCGCACGTGGCGTCGCAGACGGGCCGCCTCGTCGAGCATGCGCAGCAGCTCCTCGAGGTCTTGGGCGCTCGCCTCGGGCTCGTGCGGCAATTCGGTGGCCGGGAACGCGCCCTCGAGCACGGCATCGACCTGGTCATAGCTCAGGCGCGCCTTGGAGTGGATCGTCGAGCACCACGCGGCGTGGCCCACGACCTCGCCGCCCTCGTCGATGTCGGCGAACACGCTCATGGCCAGGCGGTCCTTGCCCGCGACGAGCGAGCACAGATCGTCGCACAGGCGCTCGGGAAGCATGGGCAGCACGCGGTCGACGAGATAGGCCGAGCACGTGCGCGCCCGGGCGTCGAGGTCGATGGGCGACCCCAGTCTCACGTAGTGCGAGACGTCCGCGATGTGCACGCCCAGGCGCCAGCCGCCGCCCTCGCGCCTCTCGCACGAGACCGCATCGTCAAAGTCGCGCGCCGTGGCGGGGTCGATCGTGACGCAGAGCAGCTCGCGCAGATCATGGCGCTTGGGCTCAGCCGCGATTGTCTCGGCCACGTCGTCATGGATCTGCTCGGCCTGCTCGAGCGCCGCCTGGCCAAAGTGGGTTGCCAGGCCATTACTCGCGATGACGCGCTCGATGGGCAGGTCGAGCCCCTCGGGGCGGCCAATCCTGCGCTCGAGCGTTACCACGCCGGCCTCGCGACGGGCCGGGTAGGTGAGGATGCGCGCCTCGACGACGTCGCCCTCGCTCACATGCAGCCGCTCGGGCGCCTTGTCGTCGGGAAGCACAAAGAAGTCGCGGCGGATGCGCTCGTCGAGCGCCACGACCGCACCCAGCGGCCCCGCCCACTCGAACGTGCCCACGAAGCGCTCGCAGGCACGGCGCAGGACGCCCTGGACCACGGCCTGGGGCTCGCCGGGGCCACGGCGCACGAGGGTCACGGTCGCCTCGTCGCCGTCCATGCCCTCGCGCAGGCCGCCGCGGGCCACCAAAAACGTACCCTCGGCCGTCTCGACCGTGGCAGACCCCGGGCGCGCCACGTGCAGTGTGCCCACATACGCCGCATGCCGGCCCCGCGTGGGACCGGCATGACGATAGCTCGATGTCTTGTGACGCCTTCGACCCATCTGCACCTAGACCTTGAGGTAGCGCCTCATGGCGATGGCGGAGCCAAACAGGCCGATGACCAGGCCCATGGCGATGAGCAGGCCGTAGGTCGACAGCGTGGCGCGGGTGCTCACGACGAAGCTGAGGAACGAGATGCGCTCGGCGAGCATCGGCAGGCCAAAGCGGCGGATGACCTCGAGCGCGCCAATGGAGAGCACCGAGCCGATGACGGCCTGGAGCACGCCCTCCATGATGAACGGCCCGCGGATGAAGCCGTTCGACGCACCCACCAGGCGCTGGATCGCAATCTCGCGGCGGCGGGCAGAGATCGACAGGCGAATCGTGTTGTTGATGAACACGAAGGCCACGAAGGTCAGCAGCACGACGAGCACGAGCATAATCACGCGGATCCAGTTGGTGACGGTAAACAGGCGCTCGACGGTACCCTGGCCGTACTGGACCTGGTCTGCCGGGTCCGACGTGGTGCCGTCGTCGCTCGTGGCGACGTCCGCGACCTTGGCGAAGTCGTCGTCGGAGCCAAGGCGCTTGGCCACGCCCTCGACGTCCTGCGGGTCGTGGAGCTTGATGACGAGCGAGGCGGGAATCGGGTTGCGGTCGTCGAGGGCGGCGACGGCGTCGGCGGCGTTGCGCTTCGTCATCGTGTCGCGGTACTCGGTAAGCGCCTCGTCCTTGCTCTTGTACGAGACGCTCTCGACCTCGCCCCAGCCCGAGATCTTGGACTGCAGCGCGTCGACGTCGTCCTGCGAGGCGTTGTCGGAGAGGAACGCCTGAATCGTGACCTGGTCCTCCACGGTGCCAACCATGCCGTTGAGCAGCACGGAGCCCATAGCGAACAGGCCAATGATGAACAGCGAGAGGAAGATCGTGATGACGGCGCCAAAGGTCGTGGAGCCGTTGCGCACAAAGTGGTGACCTGCCTCGCGCAGGGAATAACCAAGGTTAGAAGGAGCCATAGAAGCCGTAGCCTCCCCTCTCCTGATCGCGGACGACATGACCGGCCTCGAGGGCGATGACGCGCTTGCGCATGGAGTCGACCATCTCGCGGTCGTGCGTGGCCATCAGGATGGTCGTGCCCGTGCGGTTGATTCGCTCGAGGAGCTTCATGATGCCCAGCGAGATGGCCGGGTCGAGGTTGCCGGTGGGCTCGTCGCAGATAAGCAGCGGCGGGCGGTTCACCATGGCGCGGGCAACGGAGACGCGCTGCTGCTCGCCGCCGGAGAGCTGGTCGGGGTAGACGTCCATCTTCTCGCCAAGGCCCACGAGGCGAAGCACCTCGGGAACCTGGGCGCGCACGACGGAGCGCGGCTTGCCGATGCACTCGAGGGCAAAGGCCACGTTGTCGAAGATCGTCTTGTCCGGGAGCAGCTTGAAGTCCTGGAACACGCAGCCAATCTGGCGGCGCAGGTAGGGCACCTTCCAGTTGCGCATGTTGGTGAGGTCCTGGCCCGAGACCATCACACGGCCGTGCGTGGGCTTGAGCTCGCGGGTGATGAGCTTGAGGAAGGTCGACTTGCC
The DNA here is from genome assembly GCF_982402205.1 of Parolsenella sp. Lineage (NCBI taxonomy): Bacteria > Bacillati > Actinomycetota > Coriobacteriia > Coriobacteriales > Atopobiaceae > Parolsenella > Parolsenella sp. Next base: position 4,524 of record NZ_CEVYAT010000023.1, read on the forward strand.
CGAGCCGGAGTGGCCCACGAGGAAGACGAACTCGCCCGCGTAGACGTCGACGTTCACGCCCTGCAGCGCTGGCTTGTTGGGCTGCGCGGGATAGATCATCGAGACGTCCTGGAACGAGATGACGGGCGTGGAGCCCTCGTTGACCTTGGTCGTGTCAACGTCCGAGGTGATGGGGGCAAACGCCGTCGTGAAGCCCGGCTGGTTTGACGGGTCGAACGAGGCGTCAGCGCGGACGTCTGCGGGCATGGCGGTGAGGCCGGAGTCGTCGGGCTGGGGTGCCGAGACGGGCTGGGCCTGCGTGGGCTGGGAGTTCATAACCGGGATGTTCATGGAGGGGACCCTCGAGGCGACGTTGGCCTCGGGCTGGGGAGCAGGCACCGCCGGTTGAGCCGGCGCCTGGGTCTGAGCAGAGCTCTGCGTCTGGTCGACCTGGTCGGCAGGCGCAGGCTGTGCCTCGTACGGCATGGTGCCCTCGGCCTGCTTGACCGGGGCCATTCCGTCCTGTCCCTCGCTGCTGCGGAAGTGGTTGGCCACTTATTGCTCCTTTTTTCGCGCGATAGGAAGGCAGATACGCGCTCAATCATAGCAAATGCGAGATAGGCACCACATAGGCCACATAGCCCTGATAGCCGCATGCACGCCCTTCTCGGCATGCGGCGCGGCCGCTCGCCACGGTGGCTAGGCGGCGTCGCGGTAGGCAAGGGGAACGCCAGGACGAGCCATGGCGCCCAGGCACGAGAAGGGCGCCGACCCCATCCGAGGCCGGCGCCCAAAGCTAAATCAGTTGGAGGGGACGCCCTAGGCGTTCACGACCTTCTCCCAGTCGGCGGCGAAGGACGCGAGGCCCTTGTCGGTGAGCGGGTGGTGTACGCACTTCTTGAGCGCGGCGAACGGCACAGTGGCGATGTCGGCACCCATGAGGGCGGCCTGCGTCACGTGGTGCGGGGTGCGCACGGAGGCGGTGATGATCTCGGGGCCGCCCTCCTGCTCCCAGTAGCCGTAGCTGTAGTTCTTGACACAGGTCACGACGGTCTCGAGCTGCTCGATGCCATCCTCGCCGCAGTCCTCGAAGCGGCCGACGAACGGCGAGATGTAGCGGGCGCCGGCGCTGGCGGCGAGCAGGGCCTGCGGGGCGGAGAAGATCAGCGTCATGTTGACGCGGATGCCCTCGGTGGCAAGCGTGTGGCACGCCGGCAGGGAGGCCTCGCAGATCGGGAGCTTCACGACGATGTTCGGGGCGATGGCGGCCAGGCGACGGCCCTCGGCGACCATCTCCTCGGTGGTCTCGGCCGTGGACTCGGCGGAGACGGGGATATCCTTGCAGATCTCGCAGATCTTGGCCATGTGGCCCTCGAAGTCGGCAAGCTTGCCACCCGTCTTGGCATACAGGGACGGGTTCGTCGTCACGCCGGCGAGGATACCCCAGGTCTCGGCCTCGCGAATCTCGTCAAGGTTGGCGGTGTCGATAAAGAACTTCATTCGCTTGCCCTCCAGTCACATGTGTGCGGCGCCACGCCTTTGCGTGGTCTTATTGTTCGCAAGAAAAATGGGCGTTGGAGGTTGGCCCCTCTGGCCCGTCAACTTGCAAATTAAATGTATACCATCCGGTAATCATTTGCGATACCCCATCGGTAAACGGGCTGGTAGATACCCCTGTTTTTTCTTCTTGTTATGCGATTAACCATTCGCATATACTCTTACTTTGATGAAGGTAACCAAAGTCAAGAACAACTTCTGGTTTTCCGCCAACGCAGTTTTCTTCGTCGAGAGGGGTCCCGCATGGCTGGTAGGGTGACGATCGTAGACGTCGCTAAGCTCGCCGCAACCTCCACGGCTTCCGTCTCCTACTTCCTCAACGGCAAGCTCGAGAAGCTCGGCAAGCCCACGCAGGAGCGTATCGCCGCGGCCATCCGCGAGACGGGCTACGTCCCCAACGCGCAGGCCCAGGCGCTGTCGGGAAAGCCCACGCACGTCATCGGCGAGATCATCCTCGACAACACCAACCTATGGGCCGGCCAGATTCAGCTGGGCGTCGAGAGCGTCGCGCGCGAGGCCGGCTACCAGACGGTCGTGTGCGGCACCAACTTCGACCGCGCGACCGAGCAGGCCTGCGTCGAGAAGCTGCTGTCGCTAGGGGTCGATGGCTTCATCATCCAGCCCACCTCGAACTTCAAAGCCATCCACGAGCGCATCAAGCGCGCGGGGCGGCCGGTCGTCTTCTATGACTGCGACACCTTCGACCTCAGCACGAGCTGGATCAAGGCAAACCTTTACGACGGCATCTACTCGGCCATCCAGCGCTGCGTCGAGATGGGATACGACCGCTTCTTGGCCGTAGGCGCCGAGGCCAAGGCGGCCACGGGCCAGTTCCGCACGCGGTTCGAGCGCGCGAGCGCCATGTCGGACGCGCTCTCGGCGCACGGCCTCGACTTCGAGCAGATCAACATCGACCACGAGACGCCCACGGTAGCCGAGCTGCGCGAGCTGCTCAAGTTCCGCATCTCGCCGGCCAACCGCACGCTTATCTTCGTCGAGAACCAGTGGGCCCTCCCCCGCGTCTTCCAAGCGCTCGAGCCCTCGCGCCACCTCATCCCAGACCGCATCGGCATCCTAGGCCTCAACTGCACCGAGTGGACCGACCTCACAGCCCCCACGATCTCGACCGTCGTGGAGCCGGTGCGCCAGGAGGGCCGCATGGCCTGCCAGATGCTCGTCGAGCTGCTCGAGGGCAGCGAGAAGCGTCCGCGCCAGGAAATCCTCGCCTGTCACACGCGCTGGCTCGGCTCCACCAAGTAGTGGAGTTCTGGGGCGCCGGGATTCACCCGTTTGAGGAGCAAGGATGGGCGCGGCCTGCCCCGCATCGCTACGAGAAGGGTCAGCCGCAGGGACTCCCGCGACCGCGCAGCCGAGTGAGGAAGCCGGGGACACGGGCTTCTCGAATGCACCGCTCGTCACGAAGCGGGCCGCAATGCGGCGATGCATCCAGCTCCCGCCGCCTGCAGCACCCCTCGCATAGGCAACGAAAAGGGGCTCGTACCAACTGGTACGAGCCCCTTCGCATGCGAGATGCAAGAGCTTTAGGCGAGCAGGCCCTTGACGGTCTCCTCGAGGTCGGAGGCCGTGAGCTTGAACTCCTTCTGCAGCCAGTCGGCGGTGCCAACCTGGCCGAACTGCTCAACGATGCCGTGACGCTTGAAGGGCACAGCAACGGCGTTCTCGGCGAGGACGGACGCAACAGCGTCGCCCAGGCCACCGATGACACCGTGGTTCTCGAAAGTCACGATGGCCTTCTTGCCCTTGGCCTCGGAGAGGATGAGCTCCTCGTCGAGCGGCTTGATGCAGAACATGTCGATGACCTCGGCAGAGATGCCCTGCTTCTCGAGGTTCTCGGCGGCGTCGAGCGCGTCGGAGACGAGGCGGCCGGCGGAGATGATCAGCACGTCGGAGCCTTCGCGAAGGACATTGCCCTTGCCGAGCTCGAACTCGGAGCCCTCGGCGTAGACGTTGCGGATGGCCTTGCGGTCGCCACGGAAGTAGTTGATGCCGGGCAGGCCAGCGCAGGTCTTGACGATCCAGGCCATCTGCACGGCGTCTGCGGCGTCGAAGACGCGGGCGTGCGGGATGGTGCGCATGATGGCAACGTCCTCGAAGGAGGTGTGGGTGCCACCGTTGGCAGCGACGGAGAAGCCAGGGTCGGAGCCATACATGTTGATGGTGTTGTGAGCGTAGGCGCCAGAGAGGAAGACCTGGTCGAACGCACGACGCGCGATGAACGGCGCGAAGGTGTGGACGAACGGGATGTAGCCCTCGGACGACATGCCGGCGGCAACGCCCATCATGTTGGCCTCGGAGATGCCGCACTCGATGAAGTTGTCAGGGTTGGAAGCCTTGATCTTCAGGGAGTTGGAGGCGCCACCCAGGTCGGCCTCGAGCATGACGATCTTGTCATTCTCGGCAATGAGGCTCTGGAGGGTCTCCATGACGACGTTGCGCAGGTCAGCGCCGGTGGCGCTGCGATCTTCAGCGAGCTTGAACATTAAGCGAGCGCCTCCTCGAGCTTCTCGACCTGGGCGTTAAGGGCGTCAACAGCATCCTGGGCGGTCTTCTTGAGCTCAGGGGTGTTGAACTTGGGAGCGTGGTTGCTCTCCATCTCCTCGAAGGCCTTGACGCCAGCGCCCTTGACGGTGTCGAGGATGATGCAGAGGGCCTCGCCCTTGTGCTGCTTGGCCTCGGTGATGGCGGCGTCGACGGCGACGACGTCCTGGCCGTTGACCTTCTGGGTGTAGAAGCCGAAGGACTGCATCTTGGCGACGTAGTCGAACGGGTTCATGATGTCCTTGGTCCAACCGTCAAGCTGACGCTTGTTGTCGTCGATGAAGACGATGAGGTTGTCCATCTTGTAGTTGGCGATGTACTGGAAGGCCTCCCAGCACTGGCCCTCGTTGAGCTCGCCGTCGCCCACGATGAGGTAGGTGAAGGCGTCAGAGCCCTTCTTGGCGAGGGCGGTGGCGATGCCGGCAGCGGTGGAGCAGCCCTGACCGAGGGAGCCGGTCGTCATGTCGACACCCGGGGTCTTGGTGCGGTCGGGGTGGCTCGGCAGGTTGGTGCCGCCGTCATTCAGCGTGAAAAGCATATCGCGGTCGAAGAAGCCGCGCTCAGCGAGGACGGAGTACCAGGCGGGGCCGGCGTGGCCCTTGGACAGCACGAGACGGTCGCGGTCCTCCCACTTGGGGTTCTTCGGATCGTGCTTGAGCTGCTTGCCGTACAGCACGGCCATGACCTCGACGATGGAGAGCGAGCCGCCCAGGTGGCCGTAGCCACGGTGCAGCAGCATCTCGACGACGTCGCGGCGAACCTTCGCGGCGAGTAGCTCGAGCTCCTTCTGCTCCTTCTCTTCCATGAGACTCCTTTGGTCTGATGGTTCCGACAGACAAAACGTTGCTTTTCCAGAGGAACGTCGGCTTCGAGTGTATCCCATGACTGGTAGGTCGAACGACCTTTTTTCGAAATATCGAGAACAAACCCGCAGGTGAAAGGCTTAACCGGCCCCTATTATGCTGCTCGTGTGAATGAGGGGGCGCAGGCGCGTCCCTGCATAGAAAACGGCGGGGCGCCCATGCCGAGCGCCCCGCCGTTCTATCAATATGTAAACCTTTGGAAGCCCGCCAGGCTATTCCTCGTCCTCGGTCACGACGGGCTCGCGACCGCCAACGGCCCACCGGTGATAGGCCGTCACAAACGGATCGAGGTCGCCGTCGGAGAGCACCGCGTCCACGTTGCCCGCCTCGCACCCCGAGCGCAAGTCCTTAACCATTCGGTAGGGGTAGAGCACGTACGAGCGAATCTGGTTGCCAAAGCCAATCTCGTGCTTGGGGCCGCGCAGCTCGTCGAGCGCCTCGGCGCGCTTCTGGAGCTCGAGCTCGTAGAGCTTCGAGCGCAGAATCTGCATGCACGTGGCCTTGTTCTGAATCTGGCTGCGCTCGTTTTGGCAGGTGACGACGATGCCCGTAGGCAGGTGCGTCACGCGCACGGCCGAGTCGGTCGTGTTGACGCCCTGACCGCCAGGGCCGCTCGCGTGATAGACGTCGACGCGAACGTCACCCGGGTCGATCTCCACCTCGATGTCATCGGGAAGGACCGGCAGCACCTCAACGCCCGCGAACGTGGTCTGGCGGCGCCTCTTAGCATCGGTGGGAGAGATTCGCACGAGGCGGTGCACGCCTTGCTCCGCGCGAAGCATGCCGTAGGCGTTCTTGCCCGATACAGTGATCGTGGCGCGGTCGATGCCGATTACCTCTGCGGCGGGCGCGTCGTTGACCGTCACCTTCCAGCCGCGGCGGTCGCAGTAGCGCAGGTACATGTGCAGCAGCATCCCACACCAGTCCTGCGCCTCGAGGCCACCCTGACCCGGCGTGATGTTGACGATGGCGTCGCCCTGGTCAAACTCGTCAGTGAACCAGCTCGTCAGCTCGAGCTCCGAGAGGTCGCGCTCAAGGGCATCGGCGCACTGCTCGGCCTCGGCGGCAAGGTCCTCGTCGCCCGTCTCCTCGGCAAGCTCGTAGGCGGTCTGCGCATCGTCGAGGCGAGCATGGGCAGCCTCGATGCTCGCAACGTCATCCTTTGCCTTGGAGAGGTGTGCCATGGTCTGGCGCGCCGCGTTGGGATCGTCCCAAAAGCCTGGTTCGGCGCTCCTCGCCTCGAGGTCGAGCACGGTGGCTCGACTCTCGTCGACGTGAAGGTAACCCTCGACTTCCTCGAGCCTCGCCGTGAGGGCGGCGAGGCGCTCACTCGTTAGCTCGGCCACTATCGGTTTCTCCCGTGGCAGTTCTTGAACTTCTTACCGCTGCCACAGGGGCAGGGGTCGTTGCGACCAACGCCGACGTAAGGGTCGGGGTCATCGGCCTTGCGATACGTGTGCGGCTTGGCGGCGCTCGCCTTGGGCGAGGGCGCGCTGGCATCACGGCGCTCGGCACGCTCGACGGCGGTCGCGGGGGCAGCTTGGTTGGCACGGGCGCGCGACAGCACGGAGGAGCGGGCCGCATCGGCACCGTCGACCTCGGTGGGGCCGGAGTATCTGGCTCCCTCAAGGGCAGACGGGGCGGGCGTGGTGGCGGCGACCGGCGCGGTGTTGCGACGGATGTGGAGCATCGTGCGCAGGAAGTCCTCGTACATGGTGTCGACGAGCTGACCAAAGGCGGCGTAGGCCTCCTGCTTGTACTCAACCAGCGGGTCGCGCTGACCAAAGCCGCGCAGGCCAATGCCCGTCTTGAGGTAGTCCATCTCCTGAAGGTAGGCCATCCAACGGGTGTCGATGACACGCAGCATCACCTGGGTCGCGAGGCGGTGGGTGATGTCCTCGCCGAGGTCCTCGGTGCGCTTGGTGTACAGGTCGCCAACGTAGGCGTCAACGGCCTCCACAACATCGGCGGTCGTGCCTTCCTTGGAGAGCTCGGGCATGCCATCCGCGCCGGTAAGCTCGTGGAGCCAAGAGCGCAGGCCCTCGAGGTCCCAGTCCTCGCTCGCGGTGCCCTCGGGACAGAACTCGCGCACCTCGCGCTCGACCGTGGCGCTCGTGACCTCGGAGATGTGCTCGGTCAGGTCCTTGCCATCGAGAATCTTGTTGCGCTCCTCGTAGATGACCTGGCGTTGCTGGTTCATGACGTCATCGTAATCGAGGACGCTCTTGCGCATCGCGTAGTTAATCTCCTCGACCTTGCGCTGCGCGCCCTCGATGGCCTTGCTGACCATCTTGGCCTTGAGCGGCATGTCGGGCGGCATGTCGTACTTGGCCATCATCGCGCCGATGCGGTCCATGCGGTCGGCGCCGAAGAGGCGCATGAGGTCGTCCTCGAGCGAGAGGTAGAACTGGGTCTCACCCGGGTCTCCCTGGCGGCCGGCGCGGCCACGCAGCTGGTTGTCGATTCGCCTGCTCTCGTGACGCTCGGTACCAATGACGGCAAGGCCGCCAGCGGCAAGGACGTGCTCGCGCTCGGCGTCACAAATCTGGCGGGCGCGGGCGCGGGCATCGGCGACTTGCTCGGGCGTGGCGACATCTGCCGGGGTGCCGGCCTCGGCAAGCATCTCGTCGGCGAGCTCGTCGGGGTTACCGCCCAGCAGGATGTCGGTACCACGGCCAGCCATGTTCGTGGCGATCGTAACGGCGCCCTCGCGACCGGCTTGGGCAACGATCTGGGCCTCGCGCTCGTGGAACTTGGCGTTGAGCACCTCGTGCTTGATGCCTCGCTGATCGAGGAGCTTCGAGAGGCGCTCGGAGCTCTCGATGGAGACGGTGCCCACAAGGACGGGTTGACCGTTCTCGTGACGACGCTCGACGTCATCTGCGACCGCCTTGAACTTGTACTCGACGTTGCGATAGATCATGTCGTCATGGTCCATGCGCTTGACGGGCTTGTTGGGCGGAATCTCGGTGACCGGGAGCTTGTAGATCTCGCGGAACTCGGCGTCCTCGGTCATGGCGGTGCCCGTCATGCCCGAAAGCTTGTCATAGAGGCGGAAGTAGTTCTGCAGAGTGATGGTGGCCAGCGTCTGGTTCTCCTCGCGAACCAGAACGCCTTCCTTGGCCTCGACGGCCTGATGCAGGCCCTCGGACCAGCGCCTGCCCTCCATGATGCGGCCGGTGAACTCATCGACGATCTTGACCTCGCCGTTCATGACGACGTAGTCCTTGTCGCGATGGAACATGTACTGGGCCTTGAGCGCCTGCTGGAGGTGGTTGGCAAGCTGGCCGGAGAGGTCGGCGTAGATGTCGGCGCCAAGGCGCTGCTCGATCTTGCGCAGGCCCTGCTCGGTCGCGGCAATCGTGTGCTTGGCCTCGTCCATGATGTAGTCGCCATCGGGCTCGGGAACGGGGCCGCCCAGCGGATCGCGCTCAGGCTCCTCGCCACGCTCGAGGCCGCGGACGGCACGGGCAAAGTCCTTGTACGTGTCGGCGGACTTCGTGCCGGCGCCCGAGATGATCAGGGGCGTACGGGCCTCGTCGATGAGGATCGAGTCGACCTCGTCGACGATGGCGAAGCGGTGGCCGCGCTGCACGCGCATGTCGGCCCTCATGACCATGTTGTCACGCAGGTAGTCAAAGCCAAACTCGGAGTTCGTACCATAGGTGATGTCTGCCTCATAGGCAGGGCGCTTGTCCGCAAGGGGCATGCCGTTCTGGAGCAGACCAACCTTGAGGCCCAGGAAGTTATAGAGCTTGCCCATCCACTCGGAGTCACGACGCGCAAGGTAGTCGTTGACCGTGACGATGTGAACGCCCTCGCCGGCAATGCCGTTGAGGTAGCCCGCGAGGGTGGAGACGAGCGTCTTGCCCTCGCCGGTCTTCATCTCGGCGATGGTGCCACGATGCAGGGCGATGCCGCCCACCACCTGAACGTCAAAGTGACGCATGCCAAGCACGCGGTCCGACGCCTCGCGTGCGCAGGCAAAGGCCTCGGGCAGCAGGTCGTCAAGAGATTCACCGTTAGCGTGGCGCTCGCGGAACAGCGCGGTCTGTCCGGCAAGCTCAGCATCGTCCATCTTGGCAAAAGTGTCGCCAAGGGACGAGACCTTGTCGGCGATGGAGTTGTACTCCTTCAGCTCCTTGTCGGAGCCAAGGGAGAGAATCTTCGAGAAGAGACCAGCCATGGCAATCCTGCTTACTCTCGAGGTGTCTAACTCGTGCGGGCCGAGGACCGCACGCCTAAATCTAGCCTTTTTACTTTATCTGTTCATAGCATACGTGCATGCGGCTGAAAGCGCCCAAACAGGGAACTGCCACATATGCCATTCGGGCTACGGCTAGGCGACGGCCTTGGCAACCTGCGTAAACCAGGCGGCCTGGCGTGCGTCACGCAGGCGCGAGGCGGCCTCGGCGCCCGCCAGCATCGCGTCACGATACCTTTGGGCCAGCTCGTCATGCCGACGCCTGAAGCAGCCCAGGGCGTCTGTGGCAGGCACGAACGAGCCGCCCGAGTACAGCCCCTCGAGCGCCACGCAAAGCGACACGACCTCGTCGTCGCTCGCATCCCTCGAAGATATTCTTCTCACCATGCTCTCGAACTCATCAACGTCGCAGCTCACAAGGGCGGGGTCAAGCCTGATCTGGCCCATCTCTCCCAGTACGTATTGGTTCGAGACGGGTGTTTGCCCAATGGAGGACCTCAGCGAGCTCAGCACCGTATAGAGATACTCTCGTCCACGCGCCAGGTCAACGTCGGGCCAGAGCGCCGCAATTATCTCGTGACGCTGCATGAGGTGCCCAGGGGTAAGGGCCAGCATTGCCAGCAGAACCTTCGCCTGCCTCCTGCGCCAACTCGCTTCGGGAATGCACTCGTCGCCCAAGCTCACCGTGATTCCCCCGAATATGCTAATCCGCAAGATGGGCGTGGCGGCAGCATCGGCCTTCGCCTTTGTCCTAGTCTGCCTTCCCAGAGCAGGACGGGAGCTCGCGACATCCTTGCCTCTCCAAGTCAGCGGAAGCATCGAGCGCAGTGCCTTGCCGCTCGGGCCAGACCGCGTGGCAAGCCCCGCATCGCCGCCACGCCCATACGCGGCGTTGCGGCCCTCATCTCCCTTGCGGCGCAGCCAACAGCCTCTTCTCTGCCCTCGGCCGCGGCCGCGTAAGCCCTCAAGAGCGCACGAACGTCGGGAGAACAGCCTTCAACGGCCTCCTCCAACTCAAGGTTTTCCCTGTCGAGGCTTTCTCCAAGCCCCTGAATAGACACCCAGCGGGCTAGCTGGGCAAGGCCCCTCACATCACGCTCCTCTAGACGCTCGCAGCAATCGAGCGCCCCGGTCGCCCGGACATATGCCCTCCTTGCCTGCCCGCCAAGCGAGTCAGAGAACGAGAGCATCACGCAAGCCCAGGCAAGAAGCCTGCTCAAATCGGCCGCCCGCCAGCGCACCATAGCTCTTGGCAGCGCTTCCAGGTCACGCTTCTCTCCGCTCACGATGCCAGCCAGCTCCACCAGCGCCACGGCGTCTCCCCGAAGGGCAGGAGCAGTCGATGCCTCAAGCGTCCGCAGGGCCTTCTTGAGTAGCTCAGTCTCACCCAGGCTTATGGGGTCACCGATAACCCTACGGAGGGCCTCAAAATCAAATTGGAGCACCGCCGAGAAGAGCGACGGATCTCCCTCGTCCTGGCCCCTCAGCTCTCGCGCGAGCATTAACTCGCGAAACGCCTCGAGCGATGACCCCTCGAACCAAAGCGCAAGGGCCCGATAGTGCTGGTACAGCTTCTGCGTGAGAATCCCTTTGCATCCCATCACGCGAGGTCGAAGTGCGGCCAGCTCGGTCGCGACTTCCTCGAGCGAGCGGTTCTTCTTAAGCCCGCAGATGGCCTCGAGAAGCTCGATCTGTAGGGAAACCCGGTTCACGCGAGAAGAGGCGTGCCCGGCCAGCATTGTCTCCCCCCTCGTTGGCGGATAGCGTTACGCCCAATAGCCGCAGCATCCTTCTTACGTGGGACAGCTCCGCCCCATCAACGTGAAGCACGGTATGTGTCACCAATGGAAGATGCCCAGCGTCGATGAGCTCCAGAGGGTAGTTGGAGACGCATGACACCGCGCTCCTTTCGAGCGGGTTGGCCCAAAGGAGCGCTCCCGCTCGGGCAAAGTTGCCCTTCGACGCAAGCCTGCGCGCAACACGACAGAGCAGGGAGCCCTCATTATTCAGGCTCTTGTTGCCCTCGCGAACCGCAGGAGTCTGGCCCAGAATCTCGCGGAGCGCATCGCCATCGATCGGAACGCACTCGAACAGCCCCTTCTCTGGCTCTATTCCAAAAAGAGGACAGCAGCTGCGCGTATCGAGCAAGAGATCCGAAGAAGCTCTTACGCCAATTGCCTGAAGGTCATCGACGGAGCCAGAACCAAATGCGGCCATGGCGCAGCGCAGAGTCAGCTCTTCATCGATGAGAGTGTTTCTCAGGGCAGACTCGTACAGCTGAGTCACGCGCTCGGTCCAGACAGCGGAGCCCGGCCCCACCGCGCTCCTTGTCGAAGAGGCACACGTGAGGCTTACAAGTGAAGCAATTCCGTGGGTGCACTCGACAATGTAATCAACTGAAGTGCCGCGCTTCCTGCCACACCACGTTCTTACCTCGCGTTTCTTAAGGACAAGGTCCCGCGCGCCAAACACCTTGCAGCGAGGAAATTCGTCAATGAGGTACTCATGCTCAGGCATGAGAATGACTATTACCCTGATGCCAGCAAAGAGGGCACCGGTAATGGCCTTGCCAAACTTTATGGCCGTCTCTTCGCTGTGAATTCCCACGCCATCAATAACAAGAAGAGCAAGGGGATCGCCGAGAGACGCGACATCTTCTTCCACGCATGATGAGACCGCCTGTCGAACGCGCCTGATTGCCACGGCATCAGACTTTATGTTTAGCCTGAGCCATTTTGCGGGAATCCCCTTCTCATCAAACGCCTGGCAGACAAGCTTCGCCAGGCTATGACGTCCAAGCCCAACCTCTGAGCAAATTACGGCAAGGCCATCATGCTCGAGAGACTCAACAACAGCGCTAACAAGACCAGGGCGCTGAAGAAGCTCCTTCTCGCCTGGATCAACTTTCGCTTTGTGAGAACGCTTAGTCTCGCGGGTACCGTTGGAAGCAGCCATCGCGCCCGCGTCCGTCGCGGGATGATTTGGCTTAGAAGTCGAAGACATAAAGGGCCTCCCTTAGAAATGGTTAGCCCTAACGCTAAAGGCAGGGACCCTCAGTAAAGCTGAAAGGTGCCTAAAACACCGCAGACGGCTGACAGGTTTTTGCAAGGTTGTGAGAAGCAGTTAATCTACCTGCGAAAACATGGCAGATTCCAAGTTTAAGAAATCAAAAATGCTCAAATTCGGTCGGTGAACGGTAATGAAGATATCCGAATAGCAGCAACGCTCAAAAACTAATTTGCGGAGCCGAAATCAAATTTAGGGCCAGAGGCGCCGCCGTAGGCTTACCCCGGGACGTAGGC
>NZ_CEVYAT010000024.1:0-16665 GCF_982402205.1 Parolsenella sp.
GGGGAAGCCCACGAGGCCCGTGGTGCGCAGCACCATGCCGGGGATCTCGCGGCGCAGGCGGTCGAACAGCGCGCGGAACTCGTCGGCGCTGCCCGTGCGGTTCATGCTCTTGAGCACGGCGGCGTTGCAGTGCTGGATGGGGATGTCGATGTAGGGCAGCACCTCGGGCGTGTCACGGATGGCGGCGACGAGCTCGTCGGTCATTCCCTCGGGCTGCAGGTAGAGCACGCGCAGCCACGCACCGTAGGGGCGCACGATCTTCGCGAGGCGAACGAGCAGGCTCGCGAGCGTGTCGCCCTCACCCAGGTCCCTGCCCCAGATGCCCGTGTCCTGGCCGATGAGCACGAACTCGCGCACGCCCTGCTCGGCAAGCGCGCGGACCTCGCCCGCGATCTCAGCGAACGGGCGCGAGGCGTAGCGCCCGCGGATGTAGGGGATGGCGCAGAAGGAGCAGAAGCGGTCGCAGCCGTCGGAGATCTTGACGTAGGCGCTCGCGCCCTCGACGGTGCGCAGCGGCTCCGCAAGCGGGCCTGCGCTCGCGCCCTCGGCGGCGGGCACAACCGACTCGTGGCCAAGGACCTCGTCCATGACGCCCACGATACCGTCCTCGGCGTCGGCGCGCACGAAGGCCGCGACCTCGGGGAGCTGGTCGGGGAGCTCGTCGCCGTAGCGCGAGGGCACGCACCCGCACATAACGATGGGCAGTCCGCGCACGCCCTCCTGGGCCGCCTCGGCAAGCTCGAGCGTGCGCTCGATGCTCTCGGAGGTGGCGCTGGCAAGGAAGGAACAGGTGTTGACGATGACGGCGTCGGCCTCGTCGACCTCGGCGGCCTCGGAGTAGCCGGCGCGCAGCAGCAGGCTGCGCATGCGGTCGGTGTCGACCTCGTTCTTGGCGCACCCGAGGGTAACGAACAGGACGGCAGGCGACGTCGCGGTGGTGTCAAGCGACATGGAAAGACCTTTCAGTACGTGATTAAAAACATGACGCGCCCCCGGCTCCAGCGCACGAGACGGGGGCGAGACGCTAGCGGTAGTTGGTGAACTGCAGCGGAATGCCGTAGTCCTGAGACTTGAGGTGGGAAATGACCTGCTGCAGGGCGTCTTTAGAAGCACTCGTGACGCGAAGCTTGTCGTCGTCGATCTGAGCCTTGACCTTGAGCTTGAGGTCGCGAATGTCCTTGGAAATCTTCTTGGCGCACTCCTTGTCGATGCCCTGGACCACACGGCCAATCACGCGCACCGTGTCGCCCGAGGCGGCGACGGGCTTGTCCCAGCTCACGCTCTTGAGGTCGACCGAACGCTTCACGAGCCTGCCGTTGAGGATATCGATGACCTGGTTGGCGACGAACTCGGCGGGGGCGTAGACGGTGACGGTGCCCTCGGCCTTGGAGAGCTCGATGCTGGAGCCCGAGCCCTTGAGGTCGTAGCGCTGGGAGAGCTCGCGCGCCGTCTGCTGCACGGCGTTGTCGACCTCCTGCATGTCAACCGTGGAGACGACGTCGAAGCTCGAGTCCTTGGCCATGTGCTGTCCTTTCCGGGCCTGCGCCCTGCTTGGGATGGTGAGTGCGAGTGTCTACTCGGAGGAGGTGTCGCCGGAGTCGCCCGAGGCATCGGCGGCGGCCGTGGTCGAGGCTGTCGCGGCGGCCGCGGGGTCGGTGCCCTCGATTGTGAGCGAGGCCGTGCCGGCAGACTTGCCCGAGAAGGTCTGGCGCTCGCCGTTCTTCTCGACCGTCACGACACTCGGGTCTCCCACGCGGATCTCGAGCGACTTCTTGGGCGTGTACTCCTGCGACCAGGCGCCCGTGACCGACTCGGCGACCATCTGCTCGCCGTCGCACGTGATCTCGACCCAGGTGGTCGAACCCTCGGCGACCGTGACGGTGACCTTGGTCTCCTGCGCCTGGGCGGCGGCTTGCGAGGCGGCCTTCTTGGCGGCAGCCTCCGAGAGTGCCTGCTGCTCGGCCGCGCTCGTCGTGGTGGCGGAGGTCGAGGCGGCCTCGCTCGTCACGGCGGTCACGACGTTGACCTTGCTGTTGTCCGACTTGGACGAGGCGCACGAGCGCACGCTGAAGACGATGATGACCACGAGCAGTATCGCCACGAGGGCAAACATCAGCGTGATGGCGCGGCGGGGATCGGCGTTCAGACGGTCGATGACGCCAGCGATGCCCTTGCGGGGCGGCTGGGACCTGCGACCGCGGTTGCGCGGGTCTCGGTTGCGGTCGGGCGACTGCCTGCGCACGTTGGGACGCACGGGGGCGCCGCCGGGACGCGAGCCAGCGCGGCCCGCGCGCGTCGAGGACGGACGATAGGGCCTGGCGTCGGAGCCAAAGCGCAGGTCGTCGTGGTACTGGCCAGAGTCGATGCGACGCGTCTGGATGTCGCCGTCGTGGCCAGCGGCGTCACGGGGCGCGCGCCCGCGCTGGGCGGAGCCGCCACGCGCGTCGGAGCGGTCACGGCGCTCGTCATCGTAGGCGTCATAGGACCTGCGGACGCGGCCGGCCTGCTGCTGGCGCCTCTCGCGCTCCTCGTCGGAATTGGGGTTACGCGTGGTGTAGCGGCGGTCGGAGTAGCTCGAGCCGTAGCCGCCCGAGGAGTAGTTGGTGCCGTAGGAGCCGCGCGGGTTGTAGACGCCCTGCGCGCCCTCACGGGGCTGGCCGTAGGAGCCGGCCGACGCGGAAGGCCCATAGCCCGAGCCGGAGCCGCGCGTGGGGGCAAGACCCGTGGAGGTGGAGCGGGCGGCTCCGGTGGCCGAGGTGGGGCCGTCGATGCTCGGCTCGTCGGCAAGCCTCGCCAAGCCGCTCGGCTCGCGGCCGGTGACGCCCGTGACGTACTCGGCGTGCTCGCGCTCGTAGAGCTCGGTGATGTGTCTGGGATCGAGGCCCAGGTAACGGGCATAGCTCGCCACCATGCCCTGGGCGTACCCCAGGGCGGGCAGATGGTCGAAGTCGCCCATCTCGAAGGCCTCGAGCACGCTCTCGCGCATCCTGAGGACGCGGGCGGCCTGGGGGATGGAGAGCCTCAGCTGACGACGCCTATCCGCGAGAATCTGCGCAAACTGCGCACGCTGCATGATGCCTACACCTCCCTGTACGCGGCCTCAGCCGCACGAAGCTCCTCGAGCCCATCGGCGTCGAGGAGAACCTCCCTGGGCTTGGAGCCGTCGGGGGGACCCACGACGCCTTTGCGCTCCAGGTTATCCATGATTCGACCTGCCCTAGCGTACCCCACCTTGAGTCGGCGCTGCAGCCCCGAGGTGGAACCTAGCTGAGAGTCCACAACCACTTGCGCGGCCTCCCACACGAGCGGGTCGTCCTCGTCCATGTCGTCGGCCGTGGCGGCGCTGCCCTGCTGGGCCGGGGCCACCGCCGAGAGAATCTCGTCGTGGTAGTCGGGCTCGCGCTGGTCGCGGATGAACGAAACGACGCTCTCGATCTCGTCGTCGCTCGCGTAGGCGCCCAGCACGCGGCGCAGTACGCCGCCGGCCTTGCGGAAGAGCATGTCTCCCCTGCCCATGAGGCGCTCGGCGCCGGTCTGGTCGAGAATGACGCGCGAGTCGATGGAGCTCGAGACCTTGAGGGCCACGCGGGTGTCGACGTTGGACTTGATGAGGCCCGTGACGACGTCTGCCGAGGGGCGCTGCGTGGCGAGCACGAGGTGGATGCCGGCGGCACGGGCGAGCTGGGCGATGCGCACGATCGAGGCCTCGACGTCCTTGCCGGCGACCATCATGAGGTCGGAGAGCTCGTCGATGACGATGACGAGGTAGGGCATGGGCTTGGGCGGGTTCTCCATGTCGGCGAACTTGCCGTCCTCGACCATGCGGTTGTAGACCTTGACGTCGCGGGCGCCGGCGCGCTCGAAGACCTTGAGGCGGCGGTCCATCTCGGTGACCGACCACTGCAGCGCGCTCGCAGCCTGGCGCGGCTCGGTCACGACCGGCACGTAGAGGTGCGGCAGACCCGCGTAGCAGGAGAACTCGACGCGCTTGGGGTCGACGAGGATGAGGCGCACCTGCTCGGGCGTCGTGCGCATGATGAGCGACATGATGATGGCGTTGATAAGCACCGACTTGCCCGAGCCGGTGGTGCCGGCAACGAGCATGTGGGGCATGCGCGCGAGGTCCGCGACGACCGGGGATCCTTCCGAGTCTCGGCCGATGGCGAACTCGAGCGGGCCACCCTGCGCGTAGGGCAGGACGTCGCCCAGGCACACGTTCTGGCGCTTCTTGTTGGGGATTTCGATGCCCACGAGTGACGTACCCGGGATGGGCGCGAAGATGCGCACCGACTCGGAGGCGAGCGAGAGCTGGATGTCGTCCTGCAGGTTCGTGATCTTGTTGACGCGCTCGCCCTCGCCCATCTCGATCTTGAAGGTCGTGACGAGCGGACCCGCGGTCCAGCCGGAGACGCGGCTCGTGAGGCCAAACTCCTGCAGGGTCGACTGCAGGCGCTGGGCGGTGCGCTCGAGCTCGGAGTCGGTGCTGGCGGAGCTCGCCGAGTTGGGGTTGCTGTTGAGCAGCGACATAGGCGGCAGGGTGAAGTCGTCAGAAGTATCGCCGGGACGCGTGGGGCTTGCGGGGGCGGCGGCCTGGGCCTTGCGCGAGCCACGGCCCGGATGGGGCTTCTCGCCATCGGCGGCAGCCGAAGTGGCGACAGCGGCGGCCGCACTCGCGCTCTTGCCGGCGGCGTTGCGCAGGAAGTCTGGCACAGCGGGGTCCGCGGGCTTCTCGGCCTCGGCCTTGGCAGAGGCGGGCTCGGAGTCAGTCGTAGCCGCAGCATCCTTGGGCGCGCCCTTGCGCGCCCTCTTGGAGGGGGCCTCGGGCATCTCGAAGGGCGTCTCCCACAGGGAGGGGTCCTCGTTGGCGGCATCGAGCGTTGCCCGGGCGTCGAGCACGGGCAACTCCTCGGCGGGCTTGGCGTCCTTGATGTCGAGCTTGGGGTGGCGCTTGCGGCCCAGGAAGCTCGTCTTGGCCTGCTCGGCGGGCGCGTCGTCGATGTCAAGCGAGCGGGTGCCTGTCTGGTGGTCCATGCGCGTGGTCTTGAAGCCACGACGAAGCACACTCGTGCGGCGCGCACCCACGAAGCTCGTCTCGGGCTCGTCGAGCACGGCCGTCTCGTTCTCGGGGGCGTCCATCATCGCGGCCTCGGCGGCCGCGTCGGCGCGCTCGCGGCGACGGGTGTCGTGCGTCTCGCGCGCCTCGGCGATGCGCTCGGCGGCAAGGCCCATCGAGCGGCGGATGCGTTCGACGAGGTTGGAGATGGAGAAACCGCAGACCACGCAGCCACAGACGATGCAGCCGATGAGGATGACGATGCCCACGGGCTGTCCCAGGTAGGTAAGCAGCACCCAGGCCACGCCGGAGCCGACGTAGCCCCCGGCGCCCGCGGCCTTCTCGGCGGCCATCACGAGGTCGGGGGCGGCGTCTGCCCCGGGAATGAGTATGGAAAGCATCGAGAGCGCCGCCACGACGATGAGCGCAAGGCCACCCGCCACGCGGCCGACGAGGGCCGCGTCGCAGGGCAGGAACATCGTGATGGCAAACAGGATCATGGCCACCGGCACGAGGATCGCGCCCTCGCCAAAGCCCAGGCGCAGCCCCTGGCCCACGGCGTGGGTCACGACGGCGGTCGAGGGCGAGACGAGCGAGACGATCATCGCGATGGCGACGAATATGATGAGCACGCCGACGAGGTCGTTGGCGATGCCCACCGACTCGGGGCTGGGAGCCTTCTTGTGTGCGTTTGAGCTGCGTTTGGCTGGCACGAGCCTAGACCTCCATGACGACCGGGATGATCATGGGACGGGTGTGAGTCTTGCTCCACAGGTAGTTGGACAGGGAGTTGCGGACGGCCTTGCGCAGCACGTCGACCGACGGGCTGCCCTGGCTGTTCTTGGCGATGGTGGTGCGGCAGGTGTCCTCGATGCCGGCGAGCAGTTCGTCGTCGCTCGCGAAGGAGACGCCGCGGCTCGATACGTCGACGTCGGCCACCTTGCAGGAGCGGCTCTTGAGCGTCACAACGCAGGTGACGATGCCGTCCTGGGCGAGCTTCTGACGGTCGCGCAGGACCACGGGGTCCGTGTCACCGATGCGCAACCCGTCGACGTAGATGATGCCCGAGTCATAGCTGGGGCCAAGCGAGACCTTGCCGTCCCTCATCTGCAGCGAGTCGCCGTTGTCGAGGATGAAGATGTGGTCGCGGGAGAGGCCCATGCCCTCGGCGAGCTTCGCATGGGCGCGCAGATGAACGGCTTCGCCGTGGACCGGCATGAAGTTCTTGGGGTGCACCATGGCGAGCATCAGCTTGAGCTCCTCCTGGCGGCCGTGGCCTGAGACGTGCACGGTGGCGTTGGACTTGTCATAGACCTCGCAGCCGATCTTGGACAGCGAGTTGATGATGCCCTGGACGCTCTTCTCGTTGCCGGGCACGGGCGTGGCCGAGATGATGACCGTGTCGTCGGGACCAATCGAGAGGCTCTTGTGCTCACCGTTCGCCATGCGCGCGAGCGCCGAGAGCGGCTCTCCCTGCGAACCCGTGCACAGCACGACGATCTTGTCGTCGGGGATGTCCTTGAGCTCGAAGGCGTCGAGGATGTCTTCCTCGGCGATCTTGAGGTAGCCAAGCTCGCGGGCGACCTTGGTGTTGGTGATCATCGAGCGGCCGGTCACGACGACCTTGCGGCCCACGGCCGTAGCGGCGTCGCAAACCTGCTGCAGGCGATGGATGTGGCTCGAGAAGCTCGCGACGAACACGCGGCCCGGGGCGTTCTTGATGATGTGGCGAAGCGAGGCGCCCACCGTGGCCTCGCTCGGCGTGAAGCCGGGCATGTTGGCGTTGGTGGAGTCGGAGAGCAGCAGGTCGACGCCCTGGCGGCCAAAGCGGTTGATGGCGTTGTAGTTGGGGCGCACGCCGTCGATGGGCGTCTGGTCGAGCTTGAAGTCGCCGGTGTGGAGCACGGTGCCCGCCGGGGTCTTGAGGAAGATACCCAAGGCGCCCGGGATAGAGTGCGTCATCGCGAAGAACTGCAGGGAGAAGCAGCCGAGGTTAACGCTGCTGCCGTCGGTGACCTCACGGAACTTGGGCGACTTGATGTTGTGCTCGGCGAGCTTGCCCTCAATCATGCCCAGGGTGAGCTTGCTCGAGAAGATGGGCACCTTGCGGGTGAGGTCCATGAGCAGGTACGGGAGGGCGCCGGTGTGGTCCTCGTGGCCGTGGGTGATCACGATGCCGCGGAGCTTCTCCTCGTTCTCGAGGACGTAGGTGTAGTCGGGCAGCACCAGGTCGATGCCGGGCTGGTCATCGTCGGGAAACATCAGGCCGGCGTCGACGAGCACCATGTCGTCGCCGCACTCGAAGGCGGTCATGTTCTTGCCGATGCCGTCGAGGCCGCCAAGCGGGATGATTCTCAGAGTTGGGGTCTTTGCCATGTGTGCGCAGAACCTCCTTGTGTCGTTGTCTGCAATGCAAGCGGACCTTCGTCCGCGTCTTGACCAAAGGCGAGCTGGCAGAAGCCGTGCCCACGCGAGGGCGTCCCGGGTCGGGGCGCTCTCGCGTGGGCTCTGCCATGAAGCGAATTCGCCAACAAGTAATTATGCAACATGGGGAGGGCTCCGTGGAGCCCTCCCCTGCTGCGTTCAAGCTAAAACCTCAGGTGCGCCTAGGCACGCTCGGAGTCAGAGCGCTCGCCTAGCCCTCGTGGTGACGGCGCGGGGCGCGGCCGGAGCCGGCGTTGCCGTTGTCACCGGGGTGACGACGCGGCTTGCCCTGCCCGCGACGCTCGCCGCGAGGCTCGTGGTGGTCGCCGTGGCCGCCCTTGGAGCCACCGGGAACCTCGGGCTTGTCGAGGCGATCGAGCGAAATCTTGCCCTTCTCGTCGACCTCGAGGACCTTGACCTTGACCTCGTCGCCGATGGAGAGGACGTCCTCGACCTTGTCGACGCGACCCTGGGCGACGCGGGAGATGTGGAGCAGGCCGTCCTTGCCGGGCAGCAGCTCGACGAAGGCGCCGAAGGGCTGGATGCCCACGACGCGGCCGGTGTACTCCTCGCCCACCTCGGGCACCTTGACGATGGCCTTGATGCGAGCCGCGGCGTCCTGGGCAGCGCCGTCGGTGCCGGCGATGAAGACGTTGCCGTCCTCCTGGATGTCGATCGTGGCGCCCGTGTCGTCCTGGATGCCGCGGATGACCTTGCCACCCGAGCCGATAACGTCACGAATCTTGTCGGTCGGGATCTGAATCGTGATGATCTGCGGCGCGGTGTCCTTGGGAGTCTCGCGCGGGGCGGGGATGGCGTCGAGCATCGTCTGCAGGATGAAGGCGCGACCCTCGTGGGCCTGGTGCAGCGCCTGCGAGAGGATCTCGGGCGTGAGGCCGGTGGCCTTGTTGTCCATCTGCATGGCGGTGATGCCGCGCTCGGTGCCCGTCACCTTGAAGTCCATGTCGCCGAGGAAGTCCTCGAGGCCCTGGATGTCGGACAGGACGACGGTCTTGCCCTCCTCCTGGATGAGGCCCATGGCGATGCCGGAGACGGGACGCTTCAGGGGCACGCCGGCGTCCATGAGGGCGAGCGTGGAGCCGCAGGTCGAGGCCATCGAGGAGGAGCCGTTGGACTCCATGACCTCGGAGACGACGCGAATCGTGTAGGGGAACTCCTCCTCGGAGGGGATCACCGGCAGAAGGGCGCGCTCGGCGAGGTTGCCGTGGCCGATCTCGCGGCGCTTGGGGCTGCCCATGCGGCCGGTCTCGCCGGTGCAGTAGGGCGGGAAGTTGTAGTGGTGGATGTAGCGCTTGCCGTCGACCGGCTCGATGGTGTCGAGGCGCTGCCACTCGTTGAGCATGCCCAGGGTGCAGACGGACAGCACCTGGGTCTGGCCGCGCTGGAAGAGGCCGGAGCCGTGGACGAGAGGCAGGTAGTCAGGCTTGACCATGAGCGGGCGGATCTCGTCGGCGGCACGGCCGTCAACGCGCTCGCCGGTCTCGACGACCATGCAGCGCATGGCGTGCTTCTCGAGGCTCTTGAGCTCGACGGGAATCTCGCGGCTGTACTGGGCCTGCTCCTCCTCGGTGAACTCGGCCTTGATGGCGGCCTTGAGCAACTCGACCTTGCCGATGCGCGAGAGCTTGTCGGCGTCCTTGAGGGCGGCGCTCATCTCGTCGTAGTGGGCGAAGACCTTGTCGTGAACGTAGGGCACGGGCTCGTCGTAGACGTACTCGCGCTGCTGAATCGGGCCGTTGACCTGCTCGACCTTCTCGAAGAACTTCTTCTGCTCGGCGCAGAAGGCAGCGATGGCCTCCTGGCCAAAGGCCATGGCGGCGAGCATGTCCTCCTCGCTGATCTCGTCAGCGGAGGCCTCGAGCATCGAGATGAACGAGTCGGAGCCAGCGAGCTCGAGGTCGAGGTCAGAGGCGTCGCGCTCCTCGTAGGTGGGGTTCACGATAAAGTCGCCGGTCTCGGGGTCGCGGCCGATGCGCACGCAGGCCAGCGGGCCCTCGAAGGGCACGCCACCCACGGTGAAGGCGGCGCTGGCGGCCATCACGCAGATGGTGTCAACGGGATTCACCTGGTCGGCCACGAGAGAGGTTGCGACGACCTGGACCTCGTTGCGGAAGCCGGCCGGGAAGCTCGGGCGCAGTGGGCGGTCGATCATGCGGGCGGTGAGCGTGGCCTTCTCGGACGGACGGGCCTCACGCTTGAGGTAGCCACCGGGGATGCGGCCCACGGCGTACATCTTCTCGATGAAGTCGACCGTCAGCGGGAAGAAGTCGTAGTCCTTGCGCTCCTTCGAGACGACCGCGGTAACGAGGACCGTGGAGTCGCCCTGCTTGACGAGGACTGCGCCGGTGGCCTGCTTGGCAAGCTCACCGGTCTCGAGCACGTAGTGCTTGCCGTAGAGGTCGAACTCGTGTGTAACCTTTGCCATTTCTTTCCCTTATCTCCGCCTGCCACGTTGCAGACGGGCCGTCTGCGGGCTCCGACACCCGCGACGTGCGGATGCGCTTGGTCTGGCCCCTTGGGGCAAGCCCGCTGTGCCCAGACCCTTGGGCACGCGTTATGAAAAGGGGCGCCGAAGCGCCCCGTAGGTCCAGATTTACTGGATGTTGTCGCGGATGCCGAGCTTGGCGATGAGCTCACGGTACTCGTTGATGTCGTTGCTCTTGATGTAGGAGAGCAGACGACGACGCTTACCAACGAGCATGAGCAGGCCACGACGGGTGTGGAAGTCCTTCTTGTGGGACTTCATGTGCTCGGTGAGCTCCTTGATGCGGTCGGTGAGGATGGCGACCTGGACGGGGGCAGAGCCGGAGTCGTGCTCGTTCTTGCCGTAGGTCTTGATGAGCTCGGCCTTGCGCTCCTTGGAGATGGTCATGATGACACCTTTCTCTACGTTCGCCCCAGACTGGGAGCGCCGTCGGTGTGAGCGGCCGTCCAAGTGAGGGGTACCAACAAACCTTGTAGATAGTAGCACACGCCCCGGACGCGGCGGTTAACAACACAAGACCGCCATGTAGGTACGTCGACGCGACGAGGGGTATCGTAGCAGATGAAAGTCACAGACTACGGAGGCCCCATGCGATCGCTCGCGCCACGCACCATAGCGCTCTACAACGCAGACAAGACGGGAAGCGCGCTGCCAGGACTTCTGCTCGAGGACTTTTCCGACGCACTCACCGCCTACTCGAAGCTGGGCGGCACGAAGGCGCCCCAGATCATCGACGACCCTTCCGCGGCAGACGCCACGGTCAGTGCCTGGTACTGGAACGGCCAGGCCACTCCCCTGCCCAGCCTGAGCGGCAGGCTCAACTACGCCATCGTGTGCTGCGACGGCACGGACGTAGACACAGCGCAGCTCGCTTGCAGCTTCTCGAAAAACGACATAGCCCTAACAGGCAGTCTCTGGGCGGGAACCCTCGTCATCATGGGAGTCGAGAAGCTCGCGGAGCACATGGGCCGACCCCGCATGGGGCGTTCGCGCCGCTATGCCTCAGAGGCCATCGACGACCTCGTGCTGGCCCTGCGCTGCGGCAGCGAGTACCCCAGCGCGGTCGCAAGCCCGCGCCGCCCCATCAGGCTCGAGCGCTAGAACCCAATCGCCAGCATGACGAGGCCCGCGCCCACGCCCAGCGCATACATGAGCGCGGCGATGGCGACGTTCTCCCTGGCGCTCGCGTTGGCGCGGAAGAGCACCAGGTAGGCCGCCCCTCCCGCGACGAGCACGCCCGCCATCATCGGCGCAAAGCCCAGCGCCCCGTCGAGGTAGAGCTGCGTGATGACCACGCTCGCGGCGCAGTTGGGGATGAGGCCGAAAAGGCCCGAGGCAAACGTCGCCACGATGGCGTTGCTTGAGAAGAACGACGCGATGGCGTCAATGCCCACAAGCTCGATGGCGGCGCCCAGCACGAGCGTCACGGCAAAGATGAAGACCGTGACCTGCACGGTCTTGTAGGCCGAGTTCACGGCAATCCAACGCGCGACCTCGCCGCGGGTCATGGGCTCCTCGCAGCCGCAGTCGCAGGAGTACTCGCTCACGTCGTACTCGCCCTGCTCGCTCGTCTCATCGCCATCCTGCTGGCCCTTGCCCTGCTCGGGAAGCGCAAGGAGAGACGTGCGGTGGAGCGTGGCGCGCAGCACGAGGTCGACGGCGAAGCCCAGCACGACGCCGAGCACGGCCTTGGTGGCGAGGATCTTGAAGAGCAGCCCCGCGTCGAGGCGCTCGGCCACGAGCAGCGGCAGCATCTCGTCTGAAGTCGACAGCACAACGGCCACCAAAGTGCCAAGCGTCACGATGCGGTCCGCATAGAGCATGGCGCCCATGGCCGAGAAACCGCACTGCGGCACAAGGCCCAGCAGGCCGCCAAAGAGCGGGCCCGCGTGGCCCGCGCGCTGGATGACGTCGCCGGCGCGCCCGGAGGCAAAGAGCTCGAGCAGGCTCACGGCGACGTAGGTCACGAAGAGAAACGGCACGAGCTCGGCCGTGTCGATGAGGGCGTCCTTGAGGACGTCGATAACAAGATCCATGTGGTGGTACTCCCCCTGAGAATGTTTGTCGGCGATGCATCATAGCCAAGCCGAAGTCTGAATGACTGCTCACATTCTCAGGGTGGAGGGGGCTTCACAACTTGAGCCGCGATGGCGAGACAAGCCGGCCGCCAGCCCACCAACCTGCGAAACGGGAAGACGAGGGCCAGCCCTACACGCTCAGGGCAAACTCGAACGCGCGCAGTCGCGCGTCGAGGTGGGTGGCCGCCCAGACGTGCACGAGTGCGAGCAGCTCGGCCGCCATGTGCTCCTCAACCCGCGCCGCGAGCAACTCGTCGAAGGTGGAGCCAACGAGCGCCGCAAGCCACGCGAGGGTGGCGGCGTCGACGGGCTCGGCGCCCTCGACGCCTCTGGCGCAGCTCTCGCACAGGGCCCCGCCCGCCAGGGCCGAGAAGCGCGTGGGTGCGGGGTCGGCGCAGGCGACGCACTCGGAGAGGACGGGGCGCCAGCCCTGGTGCGAGAGGACCTTGAGCACGTATGCCGCCACGACGACGTCAAGGTGGGGCTGGTCGGCCGCCTGCTCGCAGGCGAGCAGGGCCCGCGAGCAGATGGGGGCAAGGAACGGGTCGGGCGCCTCGGGAAAGCTCGTGAGGCGGGCCACCTCGCAGACGACGCTCGCCGCGCTCACGCGCGCGAGGTCGCCGCGCAGCGCCGCGTGGGGGCACTCGAGCTGGGCCTCGGCCACCACGTCGAGGCTCCTTCCCTGGGCCAGCAGCAGGTCGAGCTCGCAGAAGAGCTGGACGCGCGCCGCGAGCTTGCCGCCCGGCTTGCGCGCGCCCTTGGCAACGGCCCGGGCCTGGCAGCCACACGCCTCGAGGATTGTGAGGATGAGGTCGCTCTCGCCCAGCTTGGTGCGGTCTATGACGATGCCCGCGGTGTGGCGGGCGCGCCCGCACGCCAAGGCCTAGCTCTCCGCCTCGTAGCCCAGGCGGCGGATCTCGTTCTGGTCGCGGCGCCACTGCGGGCGCACCTGAACGCGCAGCTCGAGGAACACCTTGGCGCCAAGCAGGCGCTCGATGTCGGGACGAGCGGCAGAGCCGATCTTCTTGATCATAGAGCCACCGCGGCCCACGATAATACCCTTCTGGCCATCGCGCTCGACAAGGATCGTGGCGCTCACGCTCGCGTGGCCGTCCTTCTTCCAGACGATGTCGTTGCAGACGACGGCCACCGAGTGCGGCACCTCGTCACGGCAGTTGAGCAGGACCTTCTCGCGCACGAACTCGCTCACGAGGTCCTCCTCGGTGGCATCGGAGCCCATGTCGTCGGGGAACCACTTGGGGCCCTCGGGCAGCTTCTCGTTCACGAGCGAGAGGAACGCGTCGACGTTGAAGCCCTCGGTGGCGCTCGTGACGATGACGTCGTCGAAGTGGGCGAGCTTCTGGGCGGCCTCGAGCTGGGCGGCCATCTGGTCGGGCTTGGCGAGGTCGGCCTTGGTGAGCACGAGGATCTTGGGTGCGCGGGCGTGGTCGACGTGACCCGCGACCCACTCGTCGCCCGTGCCCACGGGCTTAGTGGCGTCGACGAGCATGGCCACGACGTCGACGTCGGCAAGCTCGCCCAGGGCGGCACGGTTGAGTTCCTTGCCAAGGGCGTCCTTAGGCTTGTGCAGGCCCGGCGTGTCGACGATGACGATCTGGCTCTCGGGCGTGTTCACCACGGCGCGCAGGCGCTTGCGCGTGGTCTGGGCCACGGGGCTCGTGATGGCGATGCGCTGCCCGCAGCAGGCGTTGAGCAGGGTTGACTTGCCGGCGTTGGGACGGCCGACGAGGGCGACGAAGCCACTCTTGAAGGGGGTGTCAGACATGGGGCCTCCTAGCCCTAGAGGAACTTCTCGATGGCGGCGGAGCCGATGACGATGATGCCGGCGAAGGCGACGAAGGCGCACAGCACCCAGGTGGCGGCCGCGGCGATGTCCTTGGCCCGCCCCGCGAGGGGGTGGTACTCGGGCGAGACGAGGTCGACGATCGTCTCGATCGAGGTGTTGATGAGCTCGGCGGAGAGCACGACGCCGCAGCACAGCAAGACGACGCCCCAGCGGGCCGCGTCGAGCCCGATGACGAGCCCCGCGACGACGGCGAGCACGAAGCCGCCGAGCATCACCTTGATGTTGTGCTCGCTCATGACAGCGAAGCGAAAGCCCTGGATGGCAAAGCCGAAGCTCTTGCGAAACGAGGGGTGGTTCTCCTTGGAGCCCGGTATCACGGCCGCTCACCCGCCTTTGGAAGAGGGGTGTCGTCCGCATGGCGCGTCGTGGCGACGTGGCCGAGGTCGCGCCCGCAGGCAAGGGCCAGAAGCTCGTCCTCGCGCGCCTCCATGACGGCGGCGTCGGCCTCCTCGATGTGGTCGTAGCCCAGCAGGTGCAGCAGCGAGTGGATTGCCATGAGGCGCGTCTCGTCCTCGGGCGTGGTGCCATAGCGGGCGGACTGCGCAGCGAGCACCGAGGGTGCCATCGCGATGTCTCCGAGCTCGCAGGGCTCGTCCGGGCCCAGGTCGGGGTCGTCGGGGCGTTCGCACTCGAGCGAGATGACGTCGGTGGGGGCCTCGACGCCACGCCACTCGGCGTTGAGCGCCTGCATGGAGGACTCGCCAAGCACGCTCACCGACACGCAGCAGGTGCGCTCGACGCCCTCCTCGGCAAGCACGAGGTCAAAGACGCGGGCAAGCTCGGCCTCGTCGATGGCGAGGCTCGCGCCCTCCTCGCAGAACAGCTCGATCTCAGCGCTCATGGGACGCTCCCCTCTCACGGTCGTGCCGCTCGGTGCGCTCGTAAGCCTCGACGATGCGCGCCACGAGCGGGTGGCGCACGATGTCGGCGCGGCCCAGGTCGACGAACGCGATGTCGTCGGTGCCCTCGAGCGCGCGGCGGGCCGCCGTGAGGCCGCTCGTCCCCGCGAGGTCGCGCTGGGAGGCATCACCCGTCACGACGAAGCGGCTGCGGAACCCCAGCCTCGTGAGGAACATCTTCATCTGCTCGGGCGTGGTGTTCTGAGCCTCGTCGAGGATGACGAAGGCGTCGTTGAGGGTGCGGCCGCGCATGTAGGCGAGCGGGGCGATCTCGATGATGCCCTGCTCGATCATGGCGTTGCCCTTCTCCATGTCGGTCATGTCGAAGAGGGCGTCGT
This sequence comes from Parolsenella sp., assembly GCF_982402205.1. Taxonomy (NCBI): domain Bacteria; kingdom Bacillati; phylum Actinomycetota; class Coriobacteriia; order Coriobacteriales; family Atopobiaceae; genus Parolsenella; species Parolsenella sp. The sequence continues at coordinate 15,166 of NZ_CEVYAT010000024.1, forward strand.
AGAGCGGGCGCACGTAGGGGTCGAGCTTCTCCTGGAGGGTGCCGGGCAGGTATCCCAACGACTCCCCCGCCTCCACGACGGGGCGGCACAGGACGATGCGGCCCACCTCGTGGCGCTTGAGCGCCGCCACGGCCATCGCCATGGCGAGGTAGGTCTTGCCCGTGCCGGCGGGTCCCAGCGCAAAGGTGAGGGTGTGGGTGCGCACGGCCTCGACGTAGCGGCGCTGGCCGGCCGTCTTGGGCCGCAGGGCACGGCCGCGATAGGTGAGCAGGATGTCGTCGCCAAGCGAGGCGTAGGCGATGCCTGCCTCGTCAGAGCTCGCGAGCAGCAGGTCAACGTCTCCCGTGGTGGGCACGTCTCCCCTGCTCACGAGGTTGATGAGGCTCGAGAACACGCCCACGATGCGGTTGGCCTCGACCGGGTCTCCCGCGACGCTCACCTGATTGCCCCGCACGGTGATCGAGGCGTCCGTCGCGGCCTCGATGCGGCGCAGCAGCGAGTCTGCGGGACCCATGAGGCGCGTGAGGTCGAGGGAATCGGGAATCGTGAGGCGAACCTGGGCGGGCTCCATGCTCCTCCAAAGTCTGGGTGCGAGAACAACTCGATGATACGACACGCGCCCCAGCCGCGCAGTCCGCGCAAGGGGCCACGAGGCTGGGGCGCGCGTAGGGGCAGCGGCTACTTCTTGCACTTGCCCTTGCCGCTCGGGCGGGCGGAGGCGGCGCGGCGCACGTGCCCGAAGAGGCCCTCGCCCTCGCGGGCGTCGGTACCGGCGACGTCGCCGACGCTCTCGCCGCGCTTCTCGGCGATGGAGCGCAGCGTCTCGAGGTCGTCTGCCGACAGGTCACCCGGCACCACGACGTTCACCACGACGACGAGCTTGCCGCGGGCCGCAGATCCCTGGCGGGGCATGCCATAGCCCTCGACTTCGACGTGCTGGCCGGGCTGGCAGCCGGCCGGGACCCTCACGCTCACGCGCTCGTCGGCGAGCACGCCCTCGACGTCGAGCGTACAGCCGCACATGGCCTCGAGCGCCGTGACGTCCTCGACGCAGAACAGGTCGTCGCCTTGGCGCTGGAAGCGGTCGCCCTCGACGACCTCGATGCGCACGATGAGGTCGCCCGAGGTGTCGCCGCGCACGCCGGCCTCGCCGTAGCCCTCGACGCGCAGGCTCTGGCCTGAGTGGACGCCCGCGGGAACGTCGATCTTGACCGTCTCGTGGTTGGGTGTGCGGCCCTGGCCGCCGCAGGTCTCGCAGGGGTGGTCGATGGTGTGGCCGGTGCCATGGCAGGCGGGGCACTCGGACTGGGTCTGCATCTGTCCCAAGATCGTGCGCTGGACCGTCACCACGCGGCCCGTGCCGTGGCAGCGCGAGCACGTCGTGACGTGGCCGTCCTCGGCGCAGCCCGAGCCGTTGCAGTCGTCGCAGGGGGCGAGGCGATCGTAGGCGACCGTCTTGGTGCACCCGCTCGCAGCCTCGGCGAGCGAGACGCGCAGCGT
>NZ_CEVYAT010000025.1:0-16414 GCF_982402205.1 Parolsenella sp.
ACGGTAGGCTGAGCTGTGGCGCGGTCGGCCGCGCCACAGCTCAGCCTACCGTCGGGCTCGACCGTCACGGTCAGGGCCTCGGGTAAGAGGGTGTAGCCGGCAGGGGCCACGACCTCGCGAATCTCGTAACGGTTGCCCACCACGAGCTGATCCACGAGCTCGGCGCCCGCGCGGCCGTCGTCGCCGGTGGTGATGCGGGCGCTCCCCTCCTCGAGAATGCCCGCCGCCTCAAGGGCGTCCGGGTTGGCAAAGGCGGAGCCCTCAAGGGGCGTCACCTCAAAGACAGTACCCGCAAGCAGCGGCGCATTGCCGTCCTCGTCTCGCTCGCCGTACTTGACGATGCCAAACGGAATGACCTCGTCGGTCACCGTGATGCTGTCGCCAGAAGCCGCAAGCTCGATGGTGCCGTTCTGCACCTGCGAGTTGCCCGGCGTGATGGTGCCATCGGCGTTCACCTTGAACGACCAGCTGCCCTCGATGAGCTTGTAGCCGGCGGGAGGGACGGTCTCGCGCAGCTCATAGGCGTTGCCCGCGACGAGCTTGGCCGAGAGGGACTCGTCACCCACCTCGTCCGCTAGGTGCGCCACGCCATCGACATCGGTCACGAGCTCAAGGGCATCGGTGGAGCCGTCGGCGAAGGCGGAGCCCGCTTGGGGCGTCACGGTGAAGTGACCGCCAAAGAGGTCGTGGCCATCCTCGCTTCTCTTGGTGATGGCAAGGCGGATGGGGATGTCGCGCGCCACGAGGGTCAGTTGGTCGTGGTCGTAGCAGAACGAGCCGTTGGAGACATGGTTGGTGGTGAGGATCTGGATGGTGCCGTCCGTGCCAACCGTGAAGGACACCGAACCCTGGATGAGCTCGTAGCCCGCGGGCGCCTTCGTCTCCGTGAGGGCATAGCTCTTGCCCGCGACGAACTTGAGGTTGGAGAGGTCTTCGACCGTATGGCCCTCGAGCCTCTGGCTGGCCCCGCCATTGGCAAGACCGCCGTCGCCCGTGGCAAAGACGCCCTCAATCGTGAACAGGGCACCGTCGAGCGACTCCTCGGAGCCTGCGGCGTGCTTGGAGAAGCCCAGCCTCACAGGCGTGTCGGAGAGCGTCAGCATGGGCGTGGCGTCCTCACCGCCCAGCGACCAGGCGGGGCCCTCGCCGTCGAGCAGCGTCACGCTGCCGTCGCGCGCGATCTTGACCTTGGCGGAAGTGCCCTCGAGCTCGTAGCCATAGGGCGCGTCGGTCTCGCGAATCTCGTAGACGCCATCGGCCTTGCGCTCCGCGCCGTTCACGGTCACGCGCGTGCCCTCGGCGATGCAGTCGACCGCGTCGATGAGGCCCGACTCGTTGGTGGTGCCCTTGTAGGTGGTCTCGCTCACGGAGCCCGCCTCGTCTACGTACAGGCCCTTAATCTCGAAGCGCGCGTTCTTGAGCGGGTTGCCACTGAGGTCGGTCTTAGAAATGTTGAAGTCAATAAGCTTGTCGGTGGCCGTGGCGGTCACGCCATCATCGGAAATGGACCAGCCAGCGGGCAGGTCGCCCACGACCTCGTAGCGGACGCTGCCATCGCTGGCGTGCGCCACGCGGAAGGTGAGGTCGTCCACGCAGGCATAGCCCACGGGAGGCTGGCTCTCGTGCAGGGTGTAGGTCTGGTCCTCGAGCATGGCGTCGGGGAAGACGGAGCTCGCGGAGGTTGCGTCGGGCGAGATGGTGCGGGTGTCCTGGCCACCCGCGAAGACGCCCGAGAGGGTGAACTCGGATCCAGCGATGGGGTCACCGTTCTCGTCGACCTTCTGAAGACGCAGGTCGATGGCCTTGTCGCGCACGGCGAGCGTGCTCGAGAGCCCCGAGCCCTCGATGGACCAGGCGTCAGGCACGTCACCCTCGATTGCGAGCGAGCCGTCATCGCTCACGCTCACAGTGACGCTCGCGGGGTCGGGCGTGACGAAGCCGGCCGGGGCCTGCGTCTCGGTGACGACGTAGGAGTTGCCCGCAATCACGTTGCCGGCAAGGGCTTCGCTGGCCGCGTCGGGCCGGGCTACGCCATCCGCACCCGTGGTGAGGTGCTTCTCGGAAGCGCCATCCACGAAGGCGGAACCGGAGGCGGGCGTCACGGTGTATTTGGCGCCCGCGAGTGCCTCGACGCCGTCCCAGCTGGTCTTCTTGATGGTGAAGGTGGTCTGGTTGTTGGCAATAACGCCAAGGTCAAGCGGCATGTTGATGCTTGCAGCCACGTTGTTGCGGTCAATGGTGGCCTCGTCCGTCGCGGCACCCTTGCCCACGTAGCCGGGGGCAGGCATGGTCTCAACGAAGCGATAGGTGCCCCAGGGAAGATTGGTCACCGTAATGGTGCCGTCCTCATCGGAGGTCACGGGCCGGAAGTCTGCCCAGGTGCCATCGTTGCCCTTGCGCTGCAGCGAGAAGGTGGCGCCCTTAAGGCCGTTACCCCTGGCGTCGGTCTTCTTCATCGTGAGCGAGCCGCGGAGCGGCGCGTTCTCGAGGGCGTCGTTCGCAACGGTGGCGTTAGCCCAGGTCACGATGGCGTTGTTGGCGAGGTCGATATCGGCACCCTGCGCGTTGTCGTCAACCTTCCAGGTAGCCGTGGGCGCATTGGCGGCATCGAGGGCGTAGCCGGTGTTGGCACGCTCGACGAGCTTGTAGCTGCCCTTCTTGAGGCCACTTAAGGAGAGCGCGCCGCTCGCGGCGGTGGTGCTCGACGCGGCGTCGGTGCCCGCGGCGTTCAGCACGTAGCTCTTGCCCGTCTCGAACGTGCCGAGCGAGCACTCGGCCCCGGCATCAGCGCCCGTGGGCGTGTAGAAGAGCTCAAAGCGCGCGTCATCGATGGCCTCGCCCGTCTCGGAGTCGGCCTTCGCGAGGTGCACGGAGGCGTTGAACTCAGCATTCTCGGCATTCACCGTGATGGTCTGGGCGTTGTCGGATGCACCCACGGTGAACTCGTAGCGGGCGTCCGAGGTGGTCTGCGTGAGCGGCGAGGAGCCCGTCTCGAGCAGGTAGTAGCCGCCCTGCGGCAGGCCGTCGGCAAGCGTCTGGTAGAAGCCGCCCAGCACGGATGCGCCGCCGACGGTCTCGACAGCAATATGCGAGCCCTTGGAGGTCCAGGAACCGTTCTCGTCAGTCGCGATGCCCGTAGCGACGAGCGTATCGGCAGCGACGGCCTCGCCCACACGATACAGGTCGAACGTCATGGACGGCACGGGCACCTGCCCGTTGCCGTGGTTATAGAACTTGTTGAGCGAGACGTGCGCGCGGAACACCTGGTTGGTAACGCGCACGACGGCGTTGCCGCACTCGGGAGCCACGGCCTGGTCGTTGCCAGAGACAACCGCCGCACCCGTGCCACGCACGCTCACGGACCCGTCTGCACCTATCGTGAGCTGCACGTCACTGGCCGCAACGTAGCCTGTGGGCGTGGTTGTCTCGACCACCGTGTAGGTGCCCGCGGCAAGACCCGTGATGTAGCCGGCGGCCTCGCCCGTCTGGGCCACGCCGCCCACCGTGGAGCTCGCGGTGCCATTCTCGCCGCGCGACCACGTGGCAACCTCGCGGCCGCTCGCGTCGCGCACGGAGAAGGCCACGCCATTGAGCGAGTTAGCGGCAGCCGAGGAGCCCGTGGTGCCGTCGCCCACCTTGTCAAAGGTGAAGCGCGTGGCCACGTTCTTGATGGTGCCGTCTGCGGCGGCGCCCGCGCCGTCAGAGCACGCGGACTTGTCGGAGAAGAAGCCCGGCACCGAGCCGTCCTGCTCGACCGCGCGATAGGTATAGACGCGACCTTGCTGGTCTGCGAGTGGGAGTCTCTCGAAGGTGTAGGTCCAGGTGCCGTCGGCGTTCTTGGTCCAGCTGGGCGTGGCATCGGTGCCATCGCCGCGCTTGGCGGCCTGCCAGGTCTTGCCACCATCGACGGAGCGCTGCAGGTTGAGCTTGATGCCGCTTGTCTCGGGGTCAAGGCTTGCGGCCAGGCCCGTGCCCCAGTCGTTCCAGGTCTTGGTACCTGTGAGCGACGTGGTCTTGAGCACGTTGTTGAACACCTGCTCGGAGCCATCGCCCAAGGTAAGGGCACGCGAGCTCACGGCAACAAGCGACTGGGTGCCGCTCGTGGCGAGCACCTCGGCACCGGATTCGCTCGTGGGGTCCTTAGCCTCGTAGGAGCCCTGGACGAGCTCGGCCACGCGGTACTCGTAGGCAAGCCCGTTGGGGTCGGTGGCGGGCAGGCTCGAGAACTCGGCCGTCTTCTGAATGGCGGGGTAGGTGCTTGCGCCATCGCCAATCGTCACGGTGCGCAGACTGTCGTTGAGGCTGCCGTTCCCGTTAAACGGGCTCGCGACGGTGGCACCAAAGCTCGTAAGCCAGGACCACTCCCCGCCCGCCGTACGGCGCTGCAGCACAAAGGTGCTGGTCCAGGCATCGCCCTTGGCGCTGGTGCCGGGGCGCGTGGCCCAGGCGTTCATCTCGTCATCCCAGGTCTTGGTGACGCGCGCCTTGGTGGACGAGACGAGCCTGTTGGTGATCGTGGACATGACGTACTCGCCATCGCTCTTCTTCGAGCTCGACTCGACCTGCGAGGGCTGGTAGGAGCCAGTGACACCGGAATAGGTGCCGTCAACTGCGGGATTGGGCAGATCGACGACCTGCTGGTTGCCGTTCTTGTCGTACACGAGGCGACTCTCGACCACGCGATACTCGATCTGGCGGGTCTGGACGGCATCGTCCCCGCCCACGGCAGCCGTCACCGGGAGGTCCTTCCAAACGGTGGTGAACGGCTGGGTGTTAGAATCCGCCCTGGAGACGCGCTGCACCGTGTAAAGGCCGTTGGGCAGCTTGTAAGCCCGGGGCGAGCTGTAGCCGGAGAAGGGCGTCTCCTGCTGGAGGTTCGTGCCCAGGTAGGTGTTGAACGTAAGGCCGGCATCCGCCCAATCGCTCCACCCATCTCCGTCCGTGCTCACGCGCGCCTGCAGCGTGAAGTAGGCCACGGGGCGCTGCGACCAGGCGTCGGAGGCATCGTCTGCCCAGACCTTGGTGAAGCCCACCTTGGTCTTGAGGTAGTTGTCGATTGCGCCCACCTGGAGCGGCACCTCCGTGCCGGTGTTGAAGTTTGCCATGTCCACCGTGCCGCCGTTGGCGCCAACGTTGTAGTTACCGTCGACGTTCTTCTCGCGCACCTCATAGGTCCAGTAGGTGCCATTGGGGGCAATGCGCTCGAGGTTCTTGATGGTGTAGGTCCAGGCGTTAGTGCCCGCGTTGTAGTTCCACTCAATGTAGGCGGGGCCATCGGGGTCGCTGGACTGCAGCGCGACGTCGCCGTTGTTGGTGGCGTCGAGCTGACCGTCCGCATGGCGACGCGTCACCTGCAGGTCGACGTGGCCAGGTCGCGTGCCCGCAATGTTGTCCTGGTCGTACCAGCTCTTGGTGCCCGTGAGCGAGCCCAGGTCTTCGGCGTCACCGGTATAGGTGTTCTCGAACGTGACGTCGGACGTATGGTCGCTGGCGATAATGGTGTCCCTGGGCTGGTAGAAAGAAGCGGCGTTGTCATCCTTGGCCGCAGGGGTATCAAGGTCGTCGGAGCACGCCGAGCCATCGGCAAGCGAGCCTGCACCCTGCCAGAAGTACTTGAGGTCGCTCGAGCCGCGATCAAGGTCACCCGTGCCCACGCTCGTCAGGTAGCCATTCAAGGGCTGCTCGGCCACGTAGTAGACCCAGTAGGTGCCCGCGGGCGTATAGATGTCGAGGTCCGTAAAGCCGACCGTGCGCTCGAGCTGCCCCTCCTCGTTGGCGCGGGCACTTGCGTTATCGAGTGTCTTCGTGGCCACGAGCTGGGCCACAGACTTGGTGCCATCGGCCTTTACGTAGTAGCGGTAGAGGGCAAAGGTGCAGTTGGGCACGCGGTCGCCCGGCTCGAGGTTGCTGAAGAGCTTCTTAACGGTGAGGTTGCCCCTCTGGGAGGCGTTGTAGACGTTGCCCACCATGAAGCTGCGCCACGAGCCATAGGCGACATTGTAGATCTTACCCGCGGCGTCCTCGGGGGTCTTGCCCGAGGCAATGGCGTCGGACACGTCATAGCCGCCGGGCGCGTCGGAGCCGTCGGTCTCCTTCTGGATGAGGCCATCGATGATCTCGCGGATGCGGTACTCGTAGACGCGGCCGTAGCGGTCGTAGACCGGCAGGCTCACACCACCCTCCTGGCCCGAGGTGTTGTTGCCGTAGGTGTTCATGACGAAGGCATAGCGGTTGCCGCGCATCAGGGAAAGGTCGCTCGTCCATGCCACGGCCGTCTTGCCATCCGCAACGTCGTAGTTGGGGGTGCCGCTCGAGTCGTAGCTCGCCACGGTGTAGCTGCCCTTGGTAGAGGTGGCCGTGAGGCCAAGCTCACCCCAGTCGTTGCCGCCATCGGCCCAGGAACCGTTCTCGTCGTAGTGGCCACCCTCGACGCGTCGCTGCAGGTAGAAGGTGATGTCGGGCAGATCTGCCGTCTCAAAGCCTGCGGGCAGGTTGGCCCAGACCTTGCCACCCTCGGCAGACATGGTCTGCTAGAGGCGGAAGTTGAACGTGCCGTCCTCGCGCAGGGCGTTCGAGGTCTCGGAGCCGGGCACGATGCCCGAAACGTCGACGTAGTCGGGCGAGCCAGCCTTGAACGGGTCGCTCTCGTTGGCGCTGTCCCAGGTGGCGCTGCCGGGGTAGCCGTTGTTCTTGGGGGCGTTCTCGCTCGCATCATAGGTGAACCAGGGGTCGGCGTAGTTGAGGTTCTTGACCGTGGCGTCTGCCTGCGAGTGGTTCACGGTGGCATAGTAGACGATCTCGCCGCCGTGCTCGTCGTACTTGGGGAGGTTGCTCACCTCTACGTACTGGTTGTAGAGCGGGTCGGCGCCCTCATCGCTCATGGGGTTCCAGTCATAGTGCTGGTATCCCGGTACCGCCTCGACGGTGTAGGTAGGGTTGCCCGCATCGTCGAGGACGGGCTTGCCCTCTTCATCGTACTGGTAGACGCGGCGGTACAGCGTGAGGTAGATGTCGAAGCGCTGGTCGAGATTGTCCTGAACGTAGTGGTCGTACCAACGGGTGTTGAAGCGCACGGTCTTGGTGGCGCTGCGCGTGTTCTCAAACGAGAACGACGAGTAGTCGAGGTGGTGCCAGGCCGACCCCTCGCCCTCGAAGAAGTCGTCGCGACCCGTCTGTCGGCTCACGTAGTCGCCCGAGTCGCTCGTCCACCGCTCGGTCACGGTCCAGTGCAGGACGTTGCCGTCCATGTCGTACTTGGGCAGGTTCTGCACGATGTAGTAGCTCTGGGTGGTGCCGGTCTCACGGCTCACCTTCAGGCTCAGGCCATGGCCGTCTTCGGACACCGAGGCATTCTGGCCAATGACGATGGGCGTCCGAGCAAATGTGCCATCAAGGTCGCTGGAGGCTTCGGCACCATTGCGACTGACGCTCTCCTCGGCAACAAGCGGCAGGTTGCCCATGCCGTCGATGTGGGCGGAAACGGCGCCGCTGCCGTTATAGACGAACGTAACCTTGTCCTCGTCGTTGGTGATGGTGAAGTTGGCGCTGGGACGCTCGCCAGCCATGGCGCCCGCGTCCTCCCAGTCCTTGAAGATGTTGATCTGTTGCAGGCCCACGCGGCGGTTCTGCACGACATTGGCCTCAAGCACGTCGGACCAGCCATAGCTCACCTCGTAGGCGTAGCCGCTTGTGAGCATGCGGTCGTTGGTGCCCGTCCAGGAATTCAGCAGGGCCTCGTACTCGACGATGCCTTCGGCTGCAAGCTCGGCGCACTTCTGCTTCGTGACCATGCGCGTCGCGCCGGCGGGCACGGGCTCGGTGGGGTCAGACGTGTCGTCGGTCGAGAGCTCGCAGAGGTAGACGTCGTCCTCCGTGAGGCCACCCACGCCAATGATGGCCTCGGCGTACCAGTCGTTGGCGGTGCTCAGGTCTACGCTCGTGATAAGTTGACCGGCGTTATAAGCAAGCCGGCCGTCAGTGGAGTAGGTGTCCCTCTTGGCAAAGACGCCAACCCTCACGGGCATGCGGGCGGAGTTGTTGCCTCCGTCTTTCCAGTCCTTGCCCACGCGGATGATTGACGAGTCGCCACCGGTCTGGGGCCTGTTGTAAATCTTGGTGGTTTTGGTGTCCTGGTCGTACTCGTGCGAGGTGCTAAAGCCGGGGGTGTCATCCTCGAGCAACTGATAGGTGTAGCGGTGCCCCTCGGGCGAGAACTCGGGCAGGTTCGAGAAGTCGAGGTGCCAGGGCATCGTCTCCTGCACCGTCGAGGGCGACGAGACGATGCCCATGTCCCACAGGTCGACCTCGTCGCCCATCATGGCAGAGCCGTCGGGGTTCATGAGGTCGGTGGGTTCGTCATCGGGCTTGCCGTCGAGCTGGTACTTGCCGATGAGCTCGCCGTCGCGCACGAGGCGCACGGTGACGGGGCCAACCTCGCGGTTGTCGTAGGGCTTCTCGTCCTGGGTGTAGATGATGTCATCGTTCTCGTCATACTCGACGTCGCCGTCCGCGTCGACCTTGGCCCAGTACTTGTCGACGTGGCGGTCGGTCGTGTTGGCGTAGCGGTTGGTGATCGTGCCCGTCTTGGGGTCGTTGTTCGAGACGAACGTGACGCTCTCGTCCTCGCCGTCCTCGTTGGTGAAGTAAAGGAAGAAGATGCCGCTCATGCCGTCATCGGACGAAAAGTAGAAGCTGGGCTCGCCACCCTTCTCGACGTTCGTCTCGACCCAACGGTAGACGTACTCCTCGCCGTGCTCGTCGTAGGCGCCATAGTTGCCCGTGAGAGTCTGGGTGAGGTTCTCGGCGCTCCAGCCCGAGAGTTCCTGGACCGTGGGCGTCTCGCCCGGGGCAGCCTCGAAGTCGGTCCACTCGTAGGTGCCGATCCAATTGCCGTCCTCGTCGTACATGGGGTCGTAGTTGAGCTCCCACACGCCCGAGCCCGGCTCGGACTCGTGGACGTGGCGCTTGAGGATGCGCTGGCACTTGAGCGTCACCGTGACGTCAGAGAGCTGGTCCTGGAAGGCCGCGGCGTCCCACGTCTTGGTGGCCTTTTGCTGGGTGATCTTGGAGCGTACGTTGGTGACGGTGCCGCCGTCGTAGATGGGCGTGTCGCCGGCAGGACGGGTCGTGGCGCTCTCCTGGGCGCCCTCGCGATTGGAGCGGTCGGGGTTCCAGTAGCCGGGGACGGCGTCGGAGCCCGCGTCGACGGAGCCGTCCTGGCCCACCGTGCCAGCAATCTGCTGGTAGTCGCCGCCGTCCATGGTCTCGCGCACGAAGTAGATGTATGGATATCCGTCCTGGTCGTACTTGGGCAGCTCCAAGTTACCGGCGGTCGCCTCGAGTCTCTTGGCGATGTCGACCGTGGCGTTGTTCTGGGGAACGTCTCCGTTGACGCCGCCCATCCGCGCCGCACCCAGGGCGGCGTTTTGCTCGGCCGTCATCGTGACGCTGACGAAGTCGCCGTTGTCGGCCTGCACCTGCGAGGCGACGAGCGAGCTCTGGCCCTGCTTGTCGGAGTAGCGCCAGAGGGTGTAGGTGGTGGAGGGGCGGGCGCTCGGATCGTCGTCGAGCCAGACCTTGGTGGCGTCAAACGATGTGTTGCCCGCGCGCGTCACGGTCATCGCGCCGCCGTTGAGGCTGGCCGAGGCATCGGCCGACCCTCCCGTAGCACCCTCGCTCGAGTACCAGACCTGATAGTAGTCGCGGTAGCCGTCGACGTTGGAGTTCTCGACTTCGTCCATGCTCAGGCGGAACTCGAGGCTCTGCTGGCTCTGGGTAAAGACGGGTGCGTACATGCTCAGCAAGTAGGTGGTCCTGGAGGAACCGCCCTGCTGCGAGAACGTGGCGCCTGCCCAGTGGAAGAGCTGGGTAAGGTCGTCGCCCGAGTAGGTCTGGTCTTTCTGACCGCTCCTCACGGCGTCGAGGTGCAGGTGGTTGGCAAACGTCGTGCCGCCCGCGAGCGGCGTCGAAAGCCACTCGTCAAGGTTGTCGACGTAGCTAGAGTTGCAGCCGAGGTTGAGCACGACGGTGAGCTGCTGCTTCTGCACGAGCGCCAGGCACTCGAACGGCGCGGATTGGGCGCCAAAGTAGCCGTCCTTGAGCACGATGTAGGTAGGTTCGCCGGCATCGGAGTCATAGATGAGGGCGTTGTCCTCGACCTTGGTGCCCTCGGGACCGGCCGTCTCGTGGCAGATGCCGTAGGTGATCTTCTTGCTTGAGGTCTGGGTGTCCTGAATGGGCTTGCCATCCGCGTCGACACCGGGCGTCACCGTGGTGGTGATGACCTCGCTCGGCAGGCCCGTTGCGGCCGTCGCGGTGTACTCGTTGCTGCCCGTGACGTTGACGTCAACAAGCTCGGGTTCAAGGCCGTACTCGAAGGGGGCGGCCTTGCGGATGGCGTCGAGCTCGTCTTGCGTCATGCCAAGCAGGCGCTGTGCATCGGCCGAGACGGAGCGCCCGTCTGTGGTGAGCGGGTAACGGGTGTCGTCACCCTCGACCTGGAAGTAGAGGCGGTACTCGCGGCGCGCCTCGAGCTCCTCGGCGCTCGGACGGTCGACGTTGTTGTTGTCGGCCCAGGCGGTCACAAAGGGCGTAGCCGCGGCGGAACGGTCCGTCGAGGGGGCGATGGTCGTCGTGGGGCCGGCGGGCTGGGAGGGCTCGCTGGCATTGTTGTCGCCTGCGTCGACGCCGTCCTGCTCGTCGACCAGCAGGTTGAGGGCGCGGACGACCTCCTCGCGGCCGGGAAGCGTGAGGTCGCGCGTGCGCACGCTGGCGTTGGTGGGCGTCTGGAGCGTCCAGGTGAGGGTCGAGGCGGCGTCCGAGACGAGCATGGAGTCAACCGTGACGTCGAGCGATGCCACGGCGACGAGCGAGGCGCCCAGGTTCGTGCCGGCCTGCTGGTCTGCGGCGAGCGTCACGTGGAGCTTGCCGGCCGCAACGCGGCCCTCGGCCACCTGCGTGGCGGTGGGGTTGCCCTGCTCGTCTGCCGCATAGAGGGCAACGGGGGCCGTATCGTCCGCGAGGGCGACGCCGTCGGGCAGCGCCACGTCAAAGGTGTCGCCCGCGAGCAGCACGCCCGTGAGGCCGGCGTCTGCCGTCTGGCGGGTGGCATCGAGGTCGACCCTGAGCGAGAGCGCAGCGGCAATCTTCTCGGGCAGGGCCACGGCGTCGAGCGAGGTCGCGGCCGTGAGGCCGTCCGTCGCGGTCTTATCGTAGGCAAGCGAAAGGCCATCGGAGCCAAGCACGAGCGCGTCGGTGTCTGCCGTGAGGTCCACGGGCGCGGTGCGCGGCTCTCCGTCCTGCTCGCCCGCCACGGGAGCGGCGGCGGCGTCACCGGAGCCGCCGTCGTCGTCATCGCCCGCAGGAAGCGAGGCCGCGATCTGCTCGCCCAGGTCCTGCATGCCCTCGGCGATGGCCTCGGTGGTGTTGGCGCCATAGATGGCCTGGAATACCAGCACCCAGGTGAGGAAGAAGGCGAGTCCCTTGCGGGCGCCATGGCATATGCGCCCCCTCCCCTCGCCGGAAAGAAGGGTCTGACGAACTCGACGGGCGAGCCTGGCCATGGTTACTCCGATCGGTCATATGCAGTCGAGAAGCAGGCTCCGAATGCCCCCCCCCCGAAAATTTCATAGGTATAGACGTTCATAATTTTATCAAAATAGGTGGCAAAACGTTTTGCCCCTCCCACAGTTTCGCAGGTCTTACAAGTTGCAGAAATCAACGCAACGAGGGCGCAGCCAGACGGCCACGCCCTCGTCAACGCTTGTTTATTTGTTGTTGGGACAATAAAGCCCGTAGCCTTATCGTCCCAAACCGCAGGAAAAGTGGGACAGAAAAGCTACGGGCGGAATGTCCCAGATTCTGGTTAGGCCAGCTCGGCCACCGCGGCCTTGAGCTCCTCGGTGCGGTTCGTGGCCTCCCAGGTGAAGTCGGGGTCCTTGCGGCCAAAGTGACCGTAGGCGGCCGTCTTGGCAAAGATCGGGCGGCGCAGGTCGAGGTCGCGGATGATGGCGCCCGGACGCAGGTCAAAGACGCGCTCGACGGCACGCTCGATGGTGCGGTCGCTCACGGTGCCGGTGCCCTTGGTGTCGACGAGCACGGACAGCGGGTGCGCCACGCCAATAGCGTAGGCCAGCTGCACCTCGCACTTGTGCGCCAGGCCCGCGGCCACGATGTTCTTGGCGACCCAGCGCGCGGCGTAGGCGGCCGAGCGGTCGACCTTGGTGCAGTCCTTGCCCGAGAAGGCGCCGCCGCCGTGGCGGCCCATGCCGCCGTAGGTGTCGACAATGATCTTGCGGCCGGTGAGACCCGTGTCGCCCATGGGGCCGCCCACGACGAAGCGACCGGTGGGGTTCACGTAGATGTCGGCGTCCCTCCAGGGGATGTTCGCCGCGTCAAGCACCGGCGCGATGACGTGCTCGGTGACGTCGGCCTTGATGACGGCCATGTCGTCGACCTCGGGGTCGTGCTGGGTCGACACGACGATGGCCGAGACCTCGATGGGGCGACCCTGCTCGTAGCGCACGGTCACCTGGGTCTTGCCGTCGGGGCGCAGGTAGGAGAGCTCACCGGTCTTGCGCACGTCTGCCAGGCGCTTGGCGAGGCTCTGGGCCAGGTAGATGGGCATGGGCATGAGGACGTCGGTCTCGTCGGAGGCGTAGCCAAACATCATGCCCTGGTCGCCCGCGCCGATGAGGTCGAGCGGGTCGGTGGTGCGACCGGCCTGCGCGTCGAACGACTCGTCGACGCCCTGGGCGATGTCGGGGCTCTGGCCGTGGATCATGTTGATGACGCCGCAGGTGTCGCAGTCAAAGCCGTACTTGGCGCGGTCGTAGCCTATTCTGCGCAGCGTCTCGCGGGCGATCTCGACCACGTCGACGTAGGCCTGGGTGCGGATCTCGCCAGCGACAACCACGGTGCCGGTGGTCACGAACGTCTCGCAGGCGCAGCGCACCTCGTCGACGTTGGCAGGCTGGCCGCTCGGCGAGATGTAGCCCTCGGCCTGCAGCCGCGCCTCCTTGGCAAGGATCGCGTCGAGCACGGCGTCGCTGATCTGGTCGCAGATCTTGTCGGGGTGGCCCTCGGTGACCGACTCAGACGTGAAGTAGTAGCTCTCGTTGCTGGACTCGCTTGCGCTCATCCCTTCTCCCTTCTGGCGGGCGTGCCGCCACGTTGCGGGCGCCGCGCGCGGGCGCCCCGGAGACGAAAAAAACGTCCCCTCACCTGTGCAAGGGGACGTCGATGACGTGCGAGTCATGCTTCCCCCGTCTTCCGGCCAGCAAGGCCGCCGAGAATTGGCACCCTGCCAGCGAGGCTGGTGGGTTGTCGGAGCGTCATCGGGCTCGGTCCCTCGGCTCTATGCGCCATGTACGGGCCTCAACGCGCAAGGCCGGCGGCGCCTCTTGACGAGCGCCCTTTCGGGCTTGAACAGTGTATTCCCACAGGGGCGCCGTGTAAACAAAGAAATTATGTAAACTTCTCAGCTACGGCCCCACTTATTGTCAAGCTGTTAGGGTATATCACGCTTGTTTGTGGGCGTGCGCGGCGCGCGTCGCCGCGCACGCCCACGCCAGCTCCATAAAGTCAGCGCTTCTCGCATACTTATATATGTTGTATGAGTGCGAGAGAGGTGCCGGCAGCTCGACCTCAGGCAAGGAGTCTCCAAGTGAGAACTGCGTTCAAGATCTTCAAGCGCGACCTCAAGCGAATCCTCGTGAACCCGGTCGCCATCGTCATCGCTATCGGCGTGGCGATCATTCCCTCCCTCTACGCCTGGTTCAACATCCTGGCGAACTGGGACCCCTACGAGAACACCTCGACCGTACCCATCGCCGTCGTCATCGAGGACGAGGGCGCAGACATCGGCGACATGGGCTACATCAACGCCGGCGACATGATCGAGGACCAGCTCAAGGAGAACAACCAGCTGGCCTGGACCTTCGTAGACTCCGAGGACGAGGCGCTCGACGGCGTCAAGGCGGGCACCTACTACGCCGCTTTCGTCGTGCCGAGCGACTTCACCGCCTCGCTGGGAGACATCCTCGATGGCGACACCAACCAGGCGCATATCACCTACTACGTGAACGAGAAGGTCAACGCCATCTCGCCCAAGGTCACCGACACGGGCGCCACCACCCTCGAGAACCAGATCGCCAACCAGTTTGTCGAGACGGCCTCGCAGACCATCGTCGACAAGGTCTCGGCCCTCTCCGGCTCCATGCTCGACGCCACCAACAACGCCGTGGCCACCGCCGCAGGCGACCTCACCGACGTCCAGAACCTGCTCACGGGCCTTACCGGCGACCTCGACGGCGCGCAGGGCCTCATCAGCGAGGCTCGCGGCACCATCTCGAGCGCCCGCTCCACCCTCTCGCAGGTGAGCGGCTCCACCACCTCGCTCTCAGACGCCCTGGGCCAGTCGATGGACACGCTCTCCACCACCCGCATGCAGGCGCAGGCCCTGGGCGCGCAGCTCTCGAGCGCGTTGGGCACCGGCGTCACGAGCGTCACGGGCATCTCGAGCCAGGCCAACTACGACATCGGCCAGATCTGCGGCAACATCGGCTGGGCGCAGGGCCAGCTCGACGGTGCCATCTCGCAGGCGGGCGCCCTGGGCGGCTCTACCCTCTCCACCGTGCGTGCTCAGCTCGTGAGCGTGCGCGACAAGGTTAACTCCGCCATCCCCGACGGCACCCCCGGCAAGGCCGACGCCCTCGCGAGCCTCGACTCGGCCATCGCCGCGCTCGACGGCGTCACCGGCGACCTCTCGGGCAAGCTCGACGACCTGCAGGAGACCTCCGACGCCATCAAGGCCGGCAACGACGCGGTGAAGAACCTCTCCGGCAGCGTGAACGACGCTGTGCAGAACAGCGCCCAGACCCTCACGCAGCTGCAGGGCACGCTCGCCACCACCACGATGCCCGCGCTCTCCAACTCGCTCGACGCCTTTGCTGACGCCGGTGGCCAGCTGCAGGGTCTCTCGCGCTCGCTTGCCCCCATGCTCACGCAGGTGGACGCCACGCTGGGCCAGCTCGACAGCATGCTTGCCCAGAGCTCAGACGCCCTCTCCAAGACCTCCGCGGCCGTGAGCTCCGCCGCAGACGGCGTGGGGACGCTCGCGGCAGACACCGCGGCCCTCCAGAGCGCTGAGACCATGAAGCTCCTCAAGGACGCCATGGGCCTCGACGCCGAGCAGGTGGGCCAGTTCATGGGCTCGCCCGTCGAGATGGTCTCGCAGCCGATCTTCCCGGTCGAGAACTACGGCAGCGGCGTCACGCCGTTCTACACCAATCTCGCCCTGTGGGTGGGTGGCATCGTGCTCGTCGCCATCTACAAGCTCGAGGTCGACGACGAGGGCATCGGCTCGTTCAAGCCATGGCAGGGCTTCTTTGGCCGCTGGCTGCTCATGAACCTCATCGGACAGATCCAGGCTATCATCTGCTGCGTGGGTGACATCCTGCTGGGCATCCAGTGCCTGAACCCGGTGGCCTTCGTGTTTGCCGGCATGGTCGAGAGCTTCGTCTACGTCTTTGTGGTCTACGCGCTCTCCGTGGCGTTCAAGCACATCGGCAAGGCGCTCGCCGTCCTCATCGTCATCCTGCAGATCCCGGGCGGCTCGGGCACCTACCCCATCGAGATGCAGCCCGACTTCTTTAAGGCCATTCACCCGTGGCTGCCCTTCACCTACGGCATCAACGCGATGCGCGAGGCCATCGCGGGCTTCTACGGCGGCTACTACGGCTTTAACCTCGCGATGGTGCTCGTCTTCCTCATCCCAGCCGTGTTCATCGGCGTCACGGCGCGCAGGCACCTGCTCAACATCAACGCCCTTTTCGACCGCAAGCTGGGCGAGACGGACCTCATGATCTCGGAGCGAACGGGCCTCGAGGGCGCACACTTCCGCCTGTCGACCATAGTCAAGGTCATCCTGCACTCGGCCGACTACAAGCATACCTTCCTCGAGCGCGCGGCGAAGTTCGAGCTCATGTACCCCACCCTCATCAAGCGTGGGTTCGCGGCCCTCATCTGGTTCCCGCTGCTCATGCTGGTGCTGGTGTTTGTGACGCCGTTCAAGTTTGCCCTGCTCATCGCCTGGATCATGTCGCTCGTCGTCATCTGCACGTTCCTCATCGTGGTGGAGTACTTCCACTCCCGCGTGGCCGAGAAGACCACCCTCGCCGACATGACGCGCGAGGACCTCTTTGCCCTGCTCGACGACGAGCTGCGCCAGGAGTTCATGGCCTTCGCGCCCATCGACAAGATCTTGCTCGAGCGCAAAACCGACGCGCCTGCCGCCCCCATCCCGCACGACGCAGACGGGCCCCTGAGCCCCGCCGCCGCGTGGCACGCCGTGAGTCTCACGGACGATGCCGAGGTCAGCGAGGAGCGCAGCGCAGACAACGCCAATGCACACGAC
>NZ_CEVYAT010000026.1:0-16150 GCF_982402205.1 Parolsenella sp.
GAGGAGACGAGCGTGGAGAGCTTTGCTGCGCCCGAGCTGCTGCGCCACCCCTTCTCGCGCGCGTTGTGGCACGCGCTGCCGGACCATGACTTTGCGGTGACCGACGAGCTGGGGGAGGGCGAGCGCCATGGCGCTTGAGGCGCGTGACATCGTGTATCGCTATCCGTGCGGCAGGCGGACGCTGCGCTATCCCGGCGTGAGGGTGGAGCCGGGCGAGCGCGTGGCGCTTGTGGCGCCGTCGGGTGCGGGTAAGACGACGCTGTGCCGGCTGCTCGCGGGCTATCTCGTGCCCACGGCTGGCAGGGTCTTGGTGGACGGCGAGCCGCTCGCGCGCGTGGGGGCGCTGCGCGAGGGAGCGAGCCCCGTGCAGCTGCTGCTGCAGCATCCCGAGGAGGCGTTCGACCCGCGCATGCGCATGGGGGCGAGCCTGGCCGAGGCGCGCGTTGCGCCGGGTGTCGACGTGGTGGCGCTGCGCCGTGCGTTTGGCGTGCGCGACGAGTGGCTGGCGCGCCTGCCGCATGAGCTCTCCGGCGGCGAGCTTATGCGCTTTGCCATGGTACGGGCGCTGTCGTGCGGGCCGCGCTACCTCATCGCCGACGAGTCGACCGCGATGCTCGACGCCGTGACCCAGGCGGAGCTTTGGGGTGTGCTGCTTGACCTGCAGGAACGCGACGGCTGTGGCATGGTGCTCGTCTCGCACTCGCCCGCCCTTCTCGCCCGCATCGCCACCAGGCAGATTGCTCTGGCGTGACGGGGGGCCAGAGCTCTTTCGCAGAATCCTAGGAAAGTGACGTTATGGCTATCCGCAAAATGCGGTTAACGGCATTTTCCTAGGATTCTGTGGCAGGGCCTGGGGACGAGGCCCCGTAGCGCGATACGGGGCTCTGACCCCTTTGTCACGCTGCAACGAAAACGCCGCGACGCCGATCGCTCGGTCGCCGCGGCGCGTGCGCTCGCATATGTCAGACGGTTGCGCTAGGCGCACCGGGCCGCTCGCGCTTCTCGCACAAGGACTAGGCCTGCAGCGCGGGATCGTTCTCGGCAGGCTCGCGACGGGCCGTGGCCTGCTCCCAATCCCTCGTGCCCTTGAAGACGTCCTGCTTGTAGGGGTTGACGCCCAGCTTCTTGGCGCGGTAGACGATGTAGACAATCGCCGCGACGTTGGCCACGAGCGCCATGACCGACACGACGGTGGCCGTGGTGGGGTTGAGCGTCGAGTGCGTCACGAAGACGCTCTTTTCCTGGAAGGCGGGGAAGACCTGCGCGAACATGCACCAGATGGCCAGCGTGTACGCGCGGTTCTGGATCCAGCCGCCCTTGTTCCAGAAGAAGTTGGCGACGGTGGGCGCAAGCAGCAGGGCCAGGCCGCAGTACCAGGCGTGGTGCGGCAGGCAGTTGTAGGTGTAGCAGAAGTTCCAGATGTCGTAGGCAATGATGTAGACCCACGTCATGTCGGGCCACAGCATGTCGGCCTCGTCCTTGGAGGCGTAGACGCTCCACCAGCCGGTCATGCAGAAGATGTTGATGATGCCGGCGATGCCGTTGAAGACGTTGTTCCAGCCAGCGAGCTGCGTGGCGCCCTCGGAGGTGACCCAGGTCGTCTCGTCCAGGGCAAAGAAGTGGTAGGCGCTCTCGAAGTCGGAGCCAACGGCGATGAGGATGTTGATGGCCACGATCACGAACGGCCAGGCGCGGAACCAGTGCGCGCGGCCCAGCTTGCCCCACTTGTACTTGATCATCATGAAGCCGATGCAGCCGGCCAGCGCCGCGTACACCTTGGCGTAGTGGAACCAGCTGTTCTGGTAGATGTGCGTGGGGTTGTTGAGGGCCCACTCGGCACCCTGCGCCACGCCGATGCCGATGGCCACGCAGTAGATGGTCATCGCCAGGGGCAGCACGCCAAACATGATGAGGCCGCCAACCTTGGAGCGACGGGCGATCTCGTTGGCGAGGATGAGGCCCGCGAACACGAGGGCCCAGCCAAGCCACTGGAACGGTGCGGTGGCGCCATAGACGTCAAAGAGCATCGTTACCTCCCTTTCCCTGCGCCCGGCTGCGGACCGGGCGCGATACGTGTGCGGCGGGCGCGGCCGTGAGGCGGCGTCGCTCGCGCGGACAAAAAGCGGGACGCAGCGCTCTCCCCAAGCTACGTCCCGTAAATCATATGGTATGGAGCGGCCGAGCCAGGCGCTCGTTGCCGTTTTGGTTATGTAAAGTGCCGGGTGTTCGGCGTCTGGTGCCGTGGCCGGCGCGGGCGGCACATGGTTGGACGCAGCGCCGACGTGGGGCGCGGGCGGCACGTGAGCGCGAGCGGGCTCGGGCCGTGCGTGGCCATGCGTGGACGTGGACCCGGGCCGTGCGTGACCGTGCGCGCAGCGGCACCCGAATGCCTACTTCTCGGCGATCTTCTTGACGTCGCCGGACTTCACGAAGCCAACGAGCGTCACCGCGAGCGAGAGGTAGACGACGAAGCTCGCGGGCTGGGCGAGGGCGCCGGGGTTGGTCATCGCGGACGACGCGATGTTGAGCACGTCAAAGGCCAGGGCGAACACGGCCATGACGCGGAAGCCCCCGATGTTGCGCGGGTTGTTGGCCCCGCGGATGCCCAGCGCGGCAAACACGATGTTGAACGCGGCCATGATGAAGAACATGATGGCGACCATCGCGGCCGTGCCCTGCGTGTCGCCGTTGGTGAGGCCAACGCCTGCGATCATGAAGCCGGCGCCCACGAGGTCGAGGATGCCGAGGGCGAACAGGACAAAGCTGACGATCTTGACGACCTTCTGAGAAGAGGACATGGGAAACCCTTTCTTGTTGATGACCCCACAACTATACCCAACTGGGCTTTTGCTAGGCGGCGAGGGTGCTATGCTTGCACGGTTGAATTTCTTGGCGGCCGCCCCTGCGCCGCCCGACTGAGAGCGAGGACGCATGTCCAACATTGGCAAGAAGGTCAAGGTCAACTACCGAGGCACCCTTGACGACGGCACGCAGTTCGACAGCAGCTACGACCGTGGCGAGACCCTCGACTTCACCTGTGGCGCCCACCAGATGATCCCCGGCTTCGACTACGCCGTGGCCGACATGGCCGTGGGCGAGAAGAAGACCGTGCACCTGGCCCCCAAGGAGGCCTACGGCGAGCACGATGACAACCTCGTCTTCACCATCCGCCGCGAGCAGACCCAGGGCATGGAGCGCATCTCCGCGGGCGACCAGGTGGGCCTGCACGGCCCGAACGGTCAGCTCGTTCCCGCCCGCGTGGTCGAGGTGACGCCGTCCAAGATCATGGTCGACGCCAACCACGAGCTCGCCGGCAAGCCCCTCAACTTCGAGATCGAGCTCGTTGAGGTCGAGGAGAAGTAGCGCGCGCCCACCATTGCCTTCACGCGTTTGCGCTGTCTTTGAGCCGCCGCCTGTGTCCGTTTGGATGCGGGCGTCGGCTTTTGTGAAGCGGCGGTGTCTGCTTTGTGGCGGCGGCGTGAT
The DNA here is from genome assembly GCF_982402205.1 of Parolsenella sp. Classification (NCBI taxonomy): domain Bacteria; kingdom Bacillati; phylum Actinomycetota; class Coriobacteriia; order Coriobacteriales; family Atopobiaceae; genus Parolsenella; species Parolsenella sp. The sequence continues at coordinate 3,484 of NZ_CEVYAT010000026.1, forward strand.
GGGGGCGTGGCGGCTGCGTGAAGGCGCTCGGCTGGTGGTTTGGCGCCGCCGCCGTGGGTATCAGAACAGTACCTTCCTTCCTTTCGTTCCCGGCGTGCCCCCACACGCGGGGAACACCCAAGACGGGCCTCCGCAGCGACTCGCGGAGGCCCGTCTTGTTGTGTGGGCGAGACGCCCTGTGCGCGTCAACGTCGATTTGCCGTCCGTCTTTCCGCCTGGTTCAACGGCGAACAACTCATCTACCGAAGCTGTCGGATAAATTTTGGTTATTCGATCGAGTTCTGAACGACTATTTGGCCAAAAATGGCGTCCGGCCAAGTACTGGAATTTGGTTCCGATTGATTTACCTGCGGTTTTTGCGAGGCTGTAATCAAGACATATCCGCTAATAACCGCCAAGGTCGTTCAGAACTCGGTCGAATGGCCATTTGTCCCGGCTTACCTTCGGTAGATGGACTGTTTGGTTGCGCGGAAGGGCCAGCCCCTTGAGGGGGCGCCGCGTCCCGCCCACACCCGTGCGCTGTCCAGAGCCGCGCCGCCCGAAGCTGCGCACCGCCCGGAGTCGTCCAGCCCAGCAAAAAGGGGCGCCGATGCCCGCGGACACCGGCGCCTATTGGGCGCTGCCGGGATATGTTGCCAAGAGCTGTGGCCTGAGAAGCGCGGCCGCTACCTGCTGCCCTCGACGCGCATGGCGCGCATGGCATTGAGGATGGCGATGATCGCCACGCCCACGTCGCCAAAGACGGCGAGCCACATGTTGGCGATGCCAAGCGCGGCGAGCACCAGGATGATCAGCTTCACTGCCAGCGCAAACACGATGTTCTGCCACACGATGCGCATGGTCTTGCGGGCCACGCGGATGGCGCGGGCGATGTTCGACGGCTTGTCGTCCATGAGTACGACGTCGGCCGCCTCGATTGCGGCGTCGCTGCCCATGGCGCCCATCGCGATGCCCACGTCGGCGCGGGTGAGGACGGGCGCGTCGTTGATGCCGTCGCCCACAAAGGCGAGCTTCTCGCGCTTGCCCTCGGCAGAGATGAGCTGCTCGACCCGGGACACCTTGTCGGCCGGCAGCAGCTGCGCGTGGAACTCGTCGATGCCCAGCTGCTCCGCCACTGCGGCCGCGACCTCGGCGCGGTCGCCCGTGAGCATCACGGTCTTGCTCACACCGCAGCCGTGGAGCGCCTCGATGGCCGCCTGGGCATCGTCCTTCACCACGTCGGCGATGACGATGTGGCCCACGTAGCGCCCGTCGACGCTCACGTGCAGGATGGTGCCGGTGAGCTCGCAGTTGCTCCAGGAGATGCCATGTCCGTCCATGAGCTTGTCGTTGCCCACGAGCACCACGCGCTCGCCGGCGTTGGTCTCGTCGACGATGCGGGCGTACACGCCGTGGCCGCTCTCTTCCTGAACGTCGCGGATGAGCTCGCGGTTTATCTGTCCGCTATATGCGGCCTTCACCGAGATGGCAATGGGGTGGTCGCTGAAGGCCTCGGCGTAGGCAGCGTGGCTCAGCACGTAGTCGGGGTCGATGCCCTCCTCGGGGTGGATCGCCACGACGTCGAAGGTGCCGTTGGTGAGCGTGCCGGTCTTGTCGAAGACCACGGTGTCGACCTCAGAGAGCGCCTCGAGGTAGTTGGAGCCCTTCACGAGCACGCCGATGCGGCTGGCCCCGCCGATGCCGCCAAAGAACGACAGCGGCACCGAGATGACGAGGGCGCAGGGGCACGACACGACAAGGAACGTGAGGCCGCGCAGGATCCAGTCGCTCCAGGCGCCGGTGACGAGGCCGCCGATGAGGGCGAGTGCCGCGGCCGCGCCAGTGACGGCGGGGGTGTAGACGCGGGCGAAGCGCGTGATGAAGTTCTCGGTGCGGGCCTTCTTCTCGCTGGCGTTCTCGACCAGCTCGAGGATGCGGCTCACGGTGGACTCGCCAAACGGCTTGGTCGTGCGCACCTTGATGAGGCCCGTCATGTTGATGCAGCCCGAGATGACGTCGGCGCCGACCTCGGCGTGGCGCGGCACGGACTCGCCTGTGAGCGCCGCTGTGTCGAGCTGCGTGGCGCCCTCGACGATGGCACCGTCGATGGGCACGCGCTCGCCGGGCTTGATCACGATGACGGTGCCGGGGGCCACGTCGTCGGGCGAGACCTGGGCGAGCACGCCTTTCTCGTCCTCGACGTTGGCGTAGTCGGGGGCGATGTCCATCATGTCGGCGATGGACTTGCGGCTCTTGCCCACGGCGTAGGCCTGGAACAGCTCGCCCACCTGGTAGAACAGCATGACGGCCGCGCCCTCGGCCATGTGAGGGTCGGTGTTGGGGAACAGCACCATCGCGAAGGCGCCAAGGGTCGCCACGGCCATGAGGAAGTTCTCGTCGAAGACCTTGCCGTGACGGATGTTGTTGAACGCCTTCCCGAGCACGTCGTGGCCTGCGATGGCGAACGGGACGAGGTAGAGGACAAAGCTGGCGTAGACGTTGCCGGGGGTGCCAAATGCGGCGCGCAGCAGACCCGTCTCGTCGAGGGCGAAGATGACGAAGAAGATCGCGAGGGCAAGCAGGACGCGCTTCGTCTTGTGCTGCTGGCTCTCCTTCTTGCGGCGCTTCTTCTTGGGCTTTGCCGCCGTGCCCTTTGCCTGTGCCATGGTGACTCCTTGGTGCCGATGGTTGCCCTGGTCCGCGCCGGTCGCGCCGGCGCATTTTTGATGAACGTATGAGCAACCGTTCATATAATGTGCGGAAAAGATTCCCTGCCGCGACACGTGGCCTGCGGCAGGGGAGGGATACGAGGGGATTAGAGCAGGATCTCGCAGTCGGGCTCGACGTCTGCCGTGTAGTCGACGACGCGCTGGAGCACCTCGTCGAAGCGGTCATCGTCGGCCTCGAGGGTGAGCTTCTGGGTCATGAAGTTCACGGAGACCTTCTCGACGCCGTCGAGCTTGGCAAGGCCGTCCTGCAGCTCGCGGGCGCAGTTGGCGCAGTCGATCTCGTCGAGCTTGTAAGACTTCTTCATGGTGGTGCCCTTCTCTCACGGGGTGTCCCCGGCTGTTAGACGCGCTGCGAGGCCATGCCTCTGTGTGGAGCCGTTCGTCTGAGTGAACATCTGAACGGACGCTCATATGTGTTGCTACAAACGATTATGCCCATGCGCGTGGACGTGTCAACGATTGATGGGGAGAAATGCGCGAACGATGGAGAGACGGGTGCGAGGTGTCGCACTGGGCGGCGTGAGGCGTACCCGCGCGGGTCGTGGCGCCCCGGGACCGAGGTCGCGTTGTCCTGATGGGTCGGGGCGGCTCAGGGCCGTGCCTCCTCGCTTGCCCTACTCGCAGATGTGCGAGAGGCCTACGTTGAGCATCGTGTAGACGTGGTCGTCTGCGAGGGAGTAGACGATGTTGCGGCCGTCACGCTCGAACTTCACGAGGTGGGCCTGCTTGAGGGTGCGCAGCTGGTGCGATACGGCGCTCTGCGTGGTGCCCGTCTCGTCGGCGATGTCGGCCACGCACAGCTCGCGGCCCATGAGGGTGAACAGGATCTTGATGCGTGTGGTGTCCGAGAAGACCTTGAACAGGTCTGCCAGGTCGTAGAGCAGCTCCTCCTCGGGGATGCTCTCGGGCGCCTCGCCCACGGGGATGTGGCAGCCCTCGGTGGCCGCGCAGGCGTGGTCGTGCGTGTGTTCGTGGGTCTCTGCCATGTGTTGCTCGATTCTGTGGACGAGGCGGGCTGGGCTGGTGCGGTGCGGGGATTGAACGGATGCGGGCGCCAGGAACGTGCGGGTGCGGTCGTTGGCGCCGTGCCGGAGGCGCCGCGGCCGCTAGAGATCGCTGAGCGTCACCTGGCGGTAGCTTACGCCGCAGGTGTCGAGGATGCGCTTGGAGATGAGGTTGTCCTGCGTGCCCTCGTACTTGTCGCCCAGGTAGACGACTTCGCCGATGCCCGCCTGCACGAGGGTCTTGGCGCACTCGTGGCAGGGGAAGAGCGTCACGTAGACGGTGGCGTGGTCGAGGTCCTTGAGCGAGCCGCGGTAGTTGAGGATGGCGTTGGCCTCGGCGTGGATGACGTAGCTGTGCTTGTCGAACAGCGGGTCGTTGACGGTCTTCCAGGGAAACTCGTCGTCGTTGATGCCGGTGGGCGTGCCGTTGTAGCCCACCGACAGAATGCGGTGGTTGGCGTCTGCGATGCAGGCTCCCACCTGCGTGTTTGGGTCCTTGCTGCGCAGGCTCGCCGCAAGGGCCACGCGCATGAAGAACTCGTCCCAGCTGATGACGTCGGTGCGCTTGCCTGGCATGGTGGCTCCTCTCCGGGCGGCCTTGGCCGCCGCGATTGCATTCAATCCACGATGACGCATCCCACCTGCGGATTCAAGTGTCCGCTTATTGCTTGTGAACGGGAGCGTGATGGGGAGAGAAGCACGGGGGCGACAGCGAAGGCGATGGGGGCACGGCGATAGGCGGTGAGCGTGGCCGAGAGGGGCGGGGCGATAGACGTCGCGGCGCGGAGCGTGGCCGAGAAGGGCCGGCCCTACCTCCCCAGCGGCGGCTGGCGCAGACGTGCCCGCACCTGCGCCTCGTCTGGGATGGCGCGGGCCACCACGGCGTGGAAGCGCGCGCTGTGCGAGGGCTCGATGAGGTTGGCGAGCTCGTGGACAACCACGTACTCGAGGCACGCGGGCGGGTAGGCCGCGAGCCTCACGTTGATGCGGATCGACCCGCGCGTCGGCGTGCACGATCCCCACCTGCTGCTCATGACCCGCAGCTGCCAGCTTGTGGCGTGAGCGCCCACGAGCGGCTCCATGCGCTCCACTACCTGCGGCAGTGCCCGCTCGAGTTCCCGGCGCCACAGGCGGTCGAGCTCGGCGGCACTGAGCGTCTGGCCGCCCTCGCAGCGAACCTCTTGCCCCCACAGGGCGTAGCTGCCCACGCGGGCCTCGCTGGCGCTTCCGTCCTGCTCGGCATCATCCGCGCCCGCGTCCCGCCCGGCATTGCGGGCGGCACGCCGTGCGAGCGCGCTCGCGATCCACCCCGCGTGGACGTTGAGAAACTCCTGTGCGCGGGCCTGCGAGCAGCGCCAGGGCACGCTCGCCACCACCGTTTTGTCGCGGCGCACGCGCAGGTTGAGGTTCTTGACCCGCTTGCGCGTCACGAGAACGGGGACGGAGCCCAAGGCACCGTCCCCGCAGCGTACGTGGAGTATGTAGCTCTGCTCGGCCATGAGATGGCTACCGCGGCGTGCGCCCCTGGGGCAGCCCGCAGCTCGCTAGGCGAACTCGATGTCGCCGGTGGCGGCGTCCATCGAGTTGACGATGGCCAGGCTCTCGACCTGGTAGCCGCGCTCGCGCAGCTCCTTGCCGCCCGGCTGGAAGCCCTTCTCGATGGCGATGCCAATGCCCTCGACGATGACGCCGGCCTCCTCGCAAATCTCGAGCAGGCCGTTGAGGGCGCAGCCCATGGCCAGGAAGTCGTCGAGGATGATGACGTGCTCGCCGCGCTCGAGGAAGCGCTTGGCCACGATGACCTCGTAGGTGCGGCCCTTGGTGTAGCTCTTGATCTGCGTGCGGTACTGCTCGCCGTCGAGGTTCTTGGACTCGGTCTTGCGGGCAAAGACCACGGGCACGTTGCCAAAGTGGGTGGAGGCCACGCAGGCGATGCCAATGCCCGAGCTCTCGATGGTCAGGATCTTGTCGACCTGCTTGCCGGCGAACAGGCGCGCCCACTCGGTGCCCATCTTGTCGTAGAGCGACACGTCGCACTTGTGGTTGAGGAAGCTGTCCACCTTCAGGACGTTGCCCTCGCGAACGATGCCGTCCTGGCGAATGCGATCCTCGAGCTCCTTCATGCGGCGTGTCCTCCTGACGTCTCGGTTTTTCGGCCGGGCATGCGCTCCGGCGCGACTGAGTTTTCTGACCATTATGCCGCCTTTTTGACCGTTTGCGGGCGAGCTTCTCGCATTGGCGTCACTTTGGCGCAAATCGGGCGTGAAACGCATCGGCAACGTGGGGCGGCTATCGTGGCTTCACTAGCAGTTGCCCCGCGCGGTGGCGGCGTGACGGAGGGACGTGCCTTCTGTCACGCTTGGGACGTGACAAAAGACACGTCCCCCCCCCTGTCACGCCGCGGGGCTTGTGGCGAGAGGTGCCGCAATGGCGCAGATCATTTCGTTTGGCCCCGAGCTCGAGGAGTACGTGCGCGACGAGTCGCGCACGGTGGGCGAGGCCGACTCCATCTCATTTCCCACCAGCGAGGACGACGTGCGAGACGTGCTGCGAAGCCTGCACGCCGCGGCCGTTCCGGTGACGGTGCAGGGCGCGCGCACGGGCCTTGCCGCGGGCGCCGTGCCTCACGGCGGTCACGTGATGAACCTCTCGCGCATGGACCGCGTTCTGGGGCTTCGTCAGGACGACGATGGCCGCTTCTACGTGCGCGTGCAGCCGGGCGTGGTGCTCGCCAACCTGCGCAAGCAGCTCGCGGGCAAGTCGCTGCCCACCGTGGGCTGGAGCGACGAGAGCCTGACGGCGCTCGACGCCCTCTATGCCGGCCCCGAGCAGTTCTTTCCCACCGATCCCACCGAGACGAGCGCCTGCATCGGCGGCATGGTGGCCTGCAACGCCTCGGGCGCGCGCAGCTACGGCTACGGCCCCGTGCGTCCGCACGTGAGCGCCCTGCGCGTGGTGCTGGCAGACGGCGACGTGCTGTCGCTTGCCCGCGGCCAGGTGCGCGCGAGCGGCCGCACCCTGCGCCTTTCCACCGAGGGAGGTCGCGAACTTGAGCTGCACCTCCCCACCTACCAGATGCCGCGCACCAAGAACGCCTCGGGCTACTACGTCGCCGACGACATGGACGCCCTTGACCTGTTCGTGGGCTCCGACGGCACCCTGGGCGTCGTGACCGAGGTCGAGCTTGCCCTTACGGCCACACCCGCCGTGGTGTGGGGCGTAAGCTGCTTCTTCGAGAGCGAGGAGGCGGCCCTGGACTTCACCTGCGCGGTGCGCCCGACTCTGGCCCGCGCCGCCGCGATCGAGTATTTCGACGCGGGAGCCCTCTCGATCCTGCGCTCCCAGCGCGAGAAGAGCGTCGCGTTCTCGAGCCTGCCCGCCGTCGACGAGCGCTTCGCCTGCTGCGTCTACCTCGAGCTCGACTGCGAGAGCGAGGACGAGGCCACGGCCGAGCTCTATGCCATCGGCGACGCGATGGCGGCCGTGGGCGCGAACGAGGCCGACACCTGGGTGGCCCGCACCGACGTCGACCGCGAGTGCCAGCGCTTCTTCCGCCACGCGGTGCCCGAGAGCGTCAACATGCTTATCGACGAGCGTCGCCGCACCAACCCCACCATCACCAAGCTGGGCAGCGACATGTCGGTGCCCGACGAGCGCCTGCACGACGTGGTGGCGCTCTACCGCACCACGCTTGCCGAGGCGGGCCTCCAGAGTGCCGCGTGGGGCCACATTGGCAGCAACCACCTGCACGTGAACGTCCTGCCGCGCGACGACGAGGACTTTGCCGCCGGCAAGGGCCTCTTTGCCCGCTGGGCCGCCGAGGTCACCTCGATGGGCGGTGCGGTCTCGGCCGAGCACGGCGTGGGCAAGATCAAGCGCGGCTTCCTCAAGACCATGTACGGTGCCAGGCGCATCCAGGAGATGGCCGCCCTCAAGCTCGAACTCGACCCGGCGGCGCAGCTGGGCCGTGGCAACCTGTTTGGCGAGGACCTGCTTGACGCCATGAGGGCCGAGAAAGGCGAGGCGGCGGGCGCGAGCGGCGATGCTGCCGCCGTGGCCACGCCCGTTGCCGGCGAGGTCGCGCCCATGCCCGGCGAGGCCAAGAGGGGAGGCGAGGGCGCATGAGGAGCATCGTCTGCATGAAGGCCGTGCCCTCCACCACCGAGGTGCGCATGGACCCCAAGACCAACACGATCGTCCGTGACGGCAGGCAGTCTGTCGCGAACCCCTTCGACACGGCGGCGCTCGAGGTGGCGCTTGCCATAAAGGACGAGCTGGGAGGCACCGTCTCGGTGCTGTCGATGGGTATCCCCGACACGGCGCGCCTGCTGCGCGACGCCATCGCCCGCGGCGCCACCGACGCGCTGCTCCTCTCGGACCGCGCCTTTGCCGGCGCCGACACCCTTGCCACCTCCTACGCCCTGTCGCTGGGCATCGAGCGGCTGGGCGGCTGCGACCTGCTCGTGTGCGGCAAGATGGCCGTCGACGGCGACACGGCCCAGATTGGCCCCGAGCTGGGCGGCCTTCTGGGCGTTCCCTGCGTCACGAGTGTCACCGAGGTGCTCGTGGCAGACGACAAGCACCTGGTGGTGTGCCACGACACCGACGAGGGCTCCGAGGTGGTCGCGGTGCCGCTACCGGCCGTGATCACGGTGACCAAGGACATCGCGACCCTGCGCATGCCCAGCATCACCGGAGTGCGTGCGGCTGCCGCGGCCGAGGTGTGCGTGCTCGACGCCGCCGCGGCCGGTGCTGACCGCTCCCGCTGCGGCCTGGACGGCTCGCCCACGCAGGTGGTGCGCTCGTTTGTGCCCGAGCGTACAAACGAGGCGCACGAGGTTGCGGGCACGCCAGACGAGCAGGCCGCCGAGCTGCTCCGAGTCTTTGAGGAGGTCGCGCGATGAGCGGTCTTGTGGTCGATGAGAGCAAGTGCGTGGGCTGCCGCCGCTGCGAGCGCGTGTGCGCAAACGCCGGCATCGAGGTCGTGGAGCGCCGCGCCCACGTGCTGGACGGCTGCGTTAGCTGTGGCATGTGCGTCGATGCCTGTCCGGTGGGCGCCCTGTCCATCGAGAAGGACGTTGCCGCTGGCGTCTCCCTTGACGAGTACAAGAACATCTGGGTGTTTGCTCAGGTAGACGCTGTGGGCACGGTGCTTCCTGTGGCGCTCGAGCTGCTGGGGCGCGCCCGCGAGCTGGCAGACGAGCGCGGCTGTGACCTCGTGGCCGTGGTCGGTGAGGCCGCCGAGGCAGACGACGACAACGCCCGCACCCTCATGGGGGCGGGCGCCGACGAGGTCATCCGCACCTGCGACGACCGCCTGGCCCACGCGGACGCCGAGGTCTTCGCTGCGTGGCTCGCAGACCTTGCCAACACCTACAAGCCCGAGGTCATCCTCTACGGCGCCACGAACTTTGGCCGCGAGCTTGCCCCGCGCGTGGCGGTGTTGCTCCAGACGGGCCTCACGGCAGACTGCACGGTGCTCGAGATGGACGCCGAGGCGGGCTTGCTGCAGCAGACGCGCCCGGCCTTTGGCGGCAACCTCATGGCCACGATCGTGTGCCCGAGCCACCGTCCGCAGATGGCCACCGTGCGCCCCGGCATCTTTGTCGCGCCCGAGCCGCGCGAGGTGCGCAGCGCCATCGTGACCGACGTTGACCTCGACCCCGAGGTGTACGGGCGCGTGCGCGTGGTGAGCCGCGAGGCCAGCGGTGCGGACGCCTCGATCGCCGATGCCGACGTGCTCGTGGTGGTGGGCCGCGGCATCGGCAGCAAGAAGGAGCTCGCCCGCGTGAGGCGGCTCGCCGAGCTTCTGGGCCAGCACCTGGGTTGCAGCGCCGAGATTGGCTGCACGCGCCCCGTGGTGGAGGCCGGCTGGCTCGACTACGCCCACCAGGTGGGGCAGACGGGCGTCTCGGTGGCGCCGCGCCCGCTCGTGAGCCTGGGCGTCTCGGGTGCCATCCAGCACCTCGCGGGCATCTCGGGCGCGGGTACGGTGGTGGCCGTGAACGAGGACGCCGACGCCCCCATCTTTGGTGTGGCCCAGTACAAGGTCGTGGGCGACTGCCACGAGGTCGTGGAGGCCCTCATCTCCCAGCTCGAGGCCGCGGAGTAGGGCAGCCCGCCGCTGAGTTCTTCTCGGCCGGCTTGTCCTTGTCCGACGCATCGCTGGCCTGCTTGGTGCCCTTCTCGCCCAAGGGGTGGGCGCGCCTGACGCGCTGGCGACGCCGCACACCCCGCCCCCCCCTGGCGCGTGCGGGCCAATCCAGCTCCAGCTCAAACTCAAAAAGAACGACCCCCAAGGCCGCGTGGTCTCGGGGGTCGCCTCATGCGTGCGATGGCGTGGGCGATATCGCCTAGGCCTCCAGGGCCTCCATCATGGAGTGGGCGGCCTTCTTGCCGGCGCCCATGGCCAGGATGACCGTGGCGGCACCGGTGACGATGTCACCGCCGGCCCAGATGCGCGGGTCGGACGTGCGGCCGTTCTCGTCGGCCTCGATGTAGCCCCACTTGTTGAGGGCCACGTCCTCGGCGGCGAGCTTGGGGAACGGGTTGGCGTTCGTGCCAATGGCCGTGACGGCGACGTCGCAGGGAATCTCGAACTCGGAGCCCTCGACCGGGTGCGGACGGCGACGGCCGCTCTCGTCGGGCTCGCCAAGCTCCATGCGCTCGAGCTTGACCTTGGAGACGAAGCCGTTCTCGTCGGCCTCGAACTCCAGCGGCGAGACGAGCGGGAGGATCTTGACACCCTCCTGCTTGGCGTGGTGGAGCTCCGCCTTACGGGCGGGCATCTCCTCCTCGGTGCGGCGGTAGGCCAGCGTCACGGTGTCGGCGCCAAGGCGCAGCGCGGTGCGGGCCGCATCCATGGCGACGTTGCCGCCACCAAAGACGACGACGTTCTTGCCGTGCTTGGTGGGGGTGTCGAACTCGGGGAACTTCTCGGCCTTCATGAGGTTCACGCGGGTGAGGTACTCGTTGGCGCAGAAGACGCCGGGGAGGTTCTCGCCCGGAACGTTGAGGAACTTGGGCAGGCCGGCGCCCACGGCGAGGTACATGGCGTCGAAGCCCTGCTCCTCGAAGAGCTCTTTGGCGTCGGTGATGCGGCCCACGACGCTGTTGTACTCGAACTTGACGCCGAGCTTCTCCAGGCCGTCGATCTCGCGCTTGACGATCTTCTTGGGCAGACGGAACTCGGGGATGCCGTAGGTCAGCACGCCGCCGCCGGTGAAGAAGGCCTCGAAGACCGTGACCTCATAGCCGTTGCGGGCGAGCTCGCCGGCGCAGGCGATGCCGGAGGGGCCGGAGCCCACGACGGCGACCTTCTTGCCGTTGGACGGCTTGACCTCGGGGTCATGGGCGAGCTCGGTGGCGTTGTCGCCCAGGAAGCGCTCGAGCTGGCCAATGGCGATGGCGCGGTCCTTGTTGTTGAGGACGCAGTTGCCCTCGCACTGGTTCTCCTGCGGGCACACGCGGCCGCAGACGGAAGGCAGCAGGCTCGCCTCGCGAATGATGTCGAGGCCGCCACCGAAGTTGCCCTCGCGGATCTTCTCGATGAAGCCGGGGATGTTGATGTTGACGGGGCAGCCCTGGACGCACTTGGGGTTCTTGCAGTCGAGGCAGCGGTTGGCCTCGGCCACGGCGTCGGCCATGGAGTAGCCACGGTCGACCGGGCGGAAGTCCTGGGCGCGCTCCTCGGGGAGCTCCTCGACGTAGGGGGTGCGGGGAGCCTTCATGTTGGGCTTGTACTTACCGTTTACCTGTGGCATGCGCAGCTCTCCTCCTTGTAGGCCTCCATGGCCTGGCCCTCTTCGGTGCGATACGAGCCCTGGCGGGCGCGAAGGTCATTCCAGTCGACCTGGGTGGCGTCAAAGTCCGGGCCGTCGACGCAGGCGAACTTGGTCTTGCCGCCAACCTCGACGCGGCAGCAGCCGCACATGCCCGTGCCGTCAACCATGATGGGGTTGAGGGAGGCAACGATGGGCAGGTTGTACTTCTCGGCCGTGAGGGCGGAGAACTTCATCATGGGAACGGGGCCAACGCAGAAGGCGGCGTCGACGGCGCCCTCCTGGCAGAGGCGCTCGAGCGGGGCGGTGACGACGCCCTTCTCGCCCTCGGAGCCATCGTCGGTGGTGATGTAGAGGCCCTCAAGCGGCAGCGCCTTGAACTGGTCGGTGAGGATTAGCAGGTCCTTGGTGCGGGCGCCCATGATGACCGAGACCTTCTTGCCCTGCTCGCAGAAAGTGCGGGCAACGGGGTAGGCGATGGCCAGGCCAACGCCGCCGCCGAGCACGACCACGCGGTCGCCCTCGAGCTCGGTGGGGTTGCCCAGCGGGCCGGTGACGTCCTGGAGCTCGTCCCCCTCGTTGTACTGCGAGAGCATCTCGGTGGTCTTGCCGATCACCATAAAGATGAACTCGATCCAGCCCTCCTCGGCGTTCCAGCCGGCGAGGGTGAACGGGACGCGCTCGCCCTGCTCGTTCGCGCGGACCATGAGGAACTGGCCGGCGTGGGCCTTCTTGGCCATTTGCGGGGCCTCCACGCGGAACTCGAACACCTTCTCCGAGAACTGCGTCTTTTTGAGGATCTTGTACATGCAGATCTCCTCTCCTGTCTTGCGTCTTGCGCCTGAGCGGCGGCCATATGCCCCGAGCCGCCACGCGTTGGCGCGTGTTTGCACACACCGGGTAATTCTATCGCGGCTGATAGGTTGTTGCCGCTGTGTTTCGGTGCGGGTAATGCCTCTGAGCTGCGGATATTCAGCGGAATGACCACTGTGGAGAGGTCAACTTATTAGGGGCCGACGCGCGTAGCTGCGGCTGTGCGGGCGGGGTGTATCTGCGAGCGGTCGAGGTCGCAAGGGGCATTTTGCGCGATGTGCCGTTCGCGGGTGTATTTCTACCGTTTGCAGGATGCGGTTCCGCGGGGGTGTGGTGTGGCGCCGCGAGCACCGTAGGCGGG